>SLDG01000202.1 GCA_007125355.1 Balneolales bacterium
ATTTTATTATCATCGTAATAATAAATCAACTTTCCGAGTTTCAGGTGGCCGGCAAGTGAAGCGGCTTCCTGTGTAACTCCTTCCATCAAATCACCATCACTTACAATCGCGTAAGTGTAATGATCGACGGGGAATTTATCGGCATTATAGATAGCTGCGAGATGCGCCTCCGCCATTGCCATTCCGACACCATTTGCAAACCCCTGACCAAGCGGACCGGTTGTAGTTTCCACACCCGGAGTGTGTCCAACTTCAGGATGCCCGGGCGTGAGGCTGCCCCATTGCCTGAAATTCTTGATTTCCTCAAGGCTGAGTTCATATCCCGTTAAATGCAACAGGCTGTACAAGAGCATGGAACCATGGCCGGCAGATAAAATAAAACGGTCGCGATTGAACCATTTGGGATTTTTGGGATTGTGATTCATGAACTCTGCCCATAATACATAAGCGACATCCGCCATTCCCATTGGCATGCCCGGATGGCCGGAATTGGCTTTTTGAACGGCATCCATGGAAAGTGTCCTGAGTGTGTGTACACACCTTTGTTCGAGTGATAATGACATAAATTCTATTTAATTATTTTTTGTGATAACAGTAAGTTAAAAGTTGGTTCTTGTAATATCTTGGTGAAACTTTGTGTCCTTGTGACTTTGTGTTTTAATCCAAATCCATATGAGGTAAACTAATTATAAGTCAAATTCTTTAGGCGGCTCCATGTCAAGTAAATGTTTTACAAAGTAATCCCATGTGCGTCTTACTTTATAGGATTCATTTGCGTAGCCATGCCCCCTGTTTGGCATCACCATGAGGTCGAAATCTTTGTTGGCATCAATAAGCGCATCAATCACCAAATGGGTCATATTCGGATGCACGTTTGAATCCATCGTACCGTAAGACAGCAATAAATGTCCGCTCAGATTTTCAACCTGATACTGTAATGCCTGATTGGTAAAAGAATCAGTTCCGTCTTCAAATTCAACAAACGGACCCTGGAATTTCTCGCCCCAGTAGAACGTGTATCCTCTGTTGTCGAGATTCCCCGCACTTGAAACACCAACTTTAAAGAACTCCGGGAAGTTAAACAGGGCGGCAGCTGTTGCAAATCCACCACCTGAGTGTCCGTACATTCCGGCACGGTCAATGTCAATCCAGCTGTATTGGCCGGCGAGCTGTTTCATAGCGGCAACCTGATCCGGCAATCCGTTATCTGACATATCCCCATAATAGGCAGTATGGAACTCTCGTGAACGGTATGGCGTGCCCAATGCATCGATCTGAACAACAATAAATCCAAGCTCAGCAAGCGCGTGTGTTTGTCCTCTTCGGGCGGGTGAAAATGCTCTCGTACCCACGCTGCCAATTTGCGGACCCGGATAAATATTATTGATTATGGGATATGATTTTTCCGGATTGAAATCAGACGGCTTGTAAATAGTACCATAAATATCGGTAACGCCATCGCGGGCTTTAGCTTTAAAAGGCAATGGTTTTCTCCAACCCGCATCCAATAAATCGGTTATATCAGCTTCTTCGATCTGTAGAAGTATCTCCCCAAAGCGATTTTTCACCAACGTAACAGGCGGTGTTGTGAAATCTGAAACTGTGCTTACAAGATGATTGAAATCCGGTGAAAAAGTTGCTGAGTGATGTCCTTCATCCGGTGTGTAAGAATGTAACCCGCTGCCATCAAACATTATGGAGAAATAATACATCTGATACGTATCGCGCTCATCATCCATCCCAACTGCTGAGAAATAAATGCGCCTTTGGGTTTCATCCACATGAATTATATCTATCACATTCCATTCCCCGGTGGTAATTTGGTTGATTTTTTCTCCGGTCACAAGATCATGGAGATACAAATGTCCCCAATTATCTTTTCTTGAAAACCAAATAAACTCATTTGAGTCGAATAACACTTTCCAGTTAGGAGTGCCTCTTGAGGTCAGGTTGGTTTCAATGAAGATATCATCACGCTCGAAATGTACTTCCTGAACTGAACCGGTTGCTACATCAGCTACTTTTAGCGTCACCTCTTTATAGTCTCTTGAAGTTGCAACGTACGCGAGATAACGGCCGTCATCACTAAACTGATTATCTGCCCAGTAACTCCCCCTTGTAAGGCCACAGCAATTGGACGTTCTTTGGTGATAAGGCGTTGTGTCGAGCCGGGTTATGGCACCGGTGCGCACATCGATTATCACCCGTTCATGCATCGGAACATGCTCATCTCCCGGCAATGCATAAGGCCAGGATACCAGCTCCGGACGCTGAGAAGCAGTGCGCAGTAAATGCATTTTTTCAACTTCCCGCTCATCTAATTGGTATGTAGAAATAAGCGCGCCGTCGGCTGACCAATACAAAATTGGCCTTTCTGAGCGACTCCATCCCTGTGAGTCTGTTGCATAACCATAAAACTCAGAACCATCTACCGTAAGCTGTGTATCATTGCCGGTTTGCATATCTCGTACGTACAGGTTGTGGTCCTGAATAAATGCCGCCAAGCTACCATCAGGAGAAAGTACCGATGCGCGCGGACGCTCAATCCTTTCCAGTTCCTCTACCACCGATACCGACGAATTCGCACGATTTACCTCCCACTTTTTATCCTTCCAAACAAAATGCACAGTACTGTAATCCTGTGATACCTCCATGTCATTGAATTGCAGGCGGTATGGATCCGGAGCATCTTCTTGTCCTATAACTTCACCAAGTCCGGTTGCAACAAGTTCCTGATCAAAAAGCGGCTCTTTGGTTTGCGTATCAACATTCACAAAAAATAATTCAAAGCCATTTCTTGTATTCACCGAATAGTAAAATGCGCGCTCATCTACCCAAGTAACATTCACATTATTATTGAAGACTTTATTCCAAAGATTTCTGTTTAACAGCGCCTGAGCTCTCTCGTACCGCTCAACAGGAAAGGCATCTCTTTCAAAAATACGTTCAACGACAACTTCAGGTGGTGTCTGAACCACTTGTTCCGTTGTAGTACAAGAAGTGATAAATCCAATAAAAATCAATAGTGTAAGTAAATAGGCAGATAACCGAATCATTATACTTAGTCTTTAGGTTGATGGTAATTTGTAAAAATAGAACCTGCAAGCGGATGAACCAAATAGGAGTATGATTTTTTTACGATTTGGGTGAAGTTTTTTTGAAAGCTCAAAGGGTGAAGCTGGAAGCTGGAAGTTCAAAGCTAAAGAGCCAAAGCCGAAATTTGTCATTTCGAGGGTATATTTGTTCTAAGGCTGATAGGTTAGTAATAAGTTTCTATTCATGTTCAAGCAATGCATACCCGAGAAATCTCCCAAGTCAGATTTAAGGCTGAGGTTGAGGTTAAGCAGGTAACGAAACCCGGACAACCCTGACAGTTTTACAAATACTTGTCAGGCCTATGGATCCCACAAACGCACGGTATTCACCAAGGACAAACCTTCAAGGTCTCCAAGACCTTGAAGGTTTGGGCAGCTCAGGCAACGATGCCCAAAACAACATCATCGTTGCCGCTAAAGTGTAGAATTTTTCAGATATCGATGCTTTAATCAGCTTTCAAACCATTGAAAGACCTTGATATCGATATGAATCATTCAATTACAAATATAGAATATCATCCACTTTCCTTCGTGTTACTTAGTGTCTTCGAGACTTTGTGTTTCTAAAAAATTTTCGAAGTGAGCTAACCTTTTGCAAATCTTAACTTTGAAACTAACGGTTGATTTAGATATATTCAGTTCATGTTGAAAAAACATTCATATCAGCTTTTTTCTTGTGATGTCAGCCTTCACGGTTTCCATCACCACCATCATCATGTCCATTGCCATTCCGGACATTGATATTGCTGTTGAACGAAGTATAATTTTACTCTGTTTTCCAGTGCCGGGTTTAAAAAATCCTCGTCGGTATGACCGGCTCCCCTTTTCAAAAAACTCTTTACCATAACATTATTTTTTCTACGATTTGGAACCTTCAAAAACTTTACGAATTGCTATTCAAAAAAGCGGCAGATTGACAGATAAAACGATCAACCTCCTTGAAAATATTGGCCTTAAATTCGATGGTTATAAAAACCGCTTACTTATTAAATCTATGAACTTCGATGTGGAGCTTCTCCTTATTCGCGATGATGATATACCGGAATATGTACAGGATGGCATCTGCGATTTAGGAGTGGTTGGAGCAAATGTAACCAAAGAAACGTCCGCGGAAGTTACAGTGCTCAGAGATTTGGATTTTGGCCATTGCAGGCTATCCATCGCGGTACCGAAAAGCAGTGGTATCACATCGGTGAATCAATTAGATAAAAAAAGAATCGCCACAAGTTATCCCGCTCTTACTCAGGAATATTTTCGCAAGCTCGGTTTAGAAGCCAAAATTGTCAAAATTTCAGGCGCGGTGGAAATCACACCAAGACTTGATGTCGCCGATGCTATTTGTGACCTCGTATCGACCGGCGGCACACTAAAAACCAACGGACTTGTTGAACTTGAAACGATTCTGAAATCCCAAAGTCAGCTAATCCAAACCAAAAAGCCGATTTCTGCCGAAAAAACGGAGTTAATCAATAAGTTTTTGGTCAGGATTGAGGGTCAGCAACTCGCTGAAAACAGCCGGTATATTATGATGAATGCTTCGAAATCAGCGTTGGAAGAAATCACAAAGATTATTCCATCGCTTAACAGTCCGACCGTGCTCCCTTTGGCTGATGCAAACATGATTGCCATCCATACGGTTATTCCAATCGCGAAATTTTGGGAAGTGATGGAGGAACTGAAAAATGCCGGGGCTACCGGAATCGTAATGCTTCCCATACAAAATATGATTAATTGATTATGAGAAGATTCACTCTGAAAAGTTTATCTGAGACTGAAATAAAACAGCTTTGTAAACGGGAAGCCGTAATATTTGAAGATATCATCCCAAATGTGCAGAAGATTATAGACGAAGTCAGGCTAAATGGTGACGACGCCGTTCAGCAATTCAACGAGAAGTTTGATGGAATACGGCCAAAATCTCTGATAATTGATGTGCCTGAAAAAGATGACATTGAACTTCCCAAAGAAATAAGGGTAGCATTTGATACTGCCTATCAGAATATTTACAATTTTCACATAGCTCAGATTCCGCCGCCAATCACTGTAGAAACCATGCCGGGGGTTGTCTGTTCTCGGGAAGCAAGGCCGATTGATTCAGTCGGGCTTTACATTCCGGGCGGAACGGCCGTTTTGCCATCTTCTGTGCTGATGCTCGGTGTGCCGGCTCAAATTGCGGGTTGCAGGCAAGTTGTTATTGCAACTCCACCAAATAAAAAAAGCGAGGTTGCCCCCGAAATTATTTACTGCGCCGCCCTTTGCGGTATCTCAAAAATA
>SLDG01000122.1 GCA_007125355.1 Balneolales bacterium
ACAATTGTCCGCTCCCAAAACGTAAGCGTATGTTGTTGAGGCCAAACAGTTATGAAATCGACGCTTGTTTTATTGAATGAGCGCACCAGATTTTTAATGGCATTGGGTTCGAGCCACGTATCGGCATCAATAAACACAATGATTTCTTCTTTGGTCTGTTTAGAAATCTGATGGCACGCCCAGGGTTTGCCCAGCCACCCATCGGGTTTTGGTTTTCCTTCAAAAATCTGAAGTTTATCCTGGTGAAATGCTTTTAAATTATTGAGGATATCGGAAGTGCCATCATCTGACCTGTCATTGAGTACGTAAACCGATGTTTTATTCCAGGTTTGTTTTAAAGCCGACGAAACACATTTTTTAATGTTCACTTCCTCATTCTTGGCTGGGATACAAACAGCTACGGAAAAATCAGCTTCACTTTTCGTATCAGAGAATTCAGCTAATCCCCTGAACTGAAATCTGTTGCGCAGTAATACAATGGATTTGCCGAGAAGAAACAGCAACCCGGCAATCAAAAGGTAAAACAGAATCAAAAAAAACAGGCCTCGGGAATCTCCCAAAGCCTGTTCGTTTAAGGTCAGTAAGAAATAAAGTAGGGCATTATCGTCCATGGTGTTGGGCGGTCGAGGGTCTGCATGGCTTTAATAAACTGAATTTCGTTATGGTAAGGTACATTCCGATACAGATAATTTTGTACCCTTACCTGCGAAGATTCAGCAAATAATTCGAAAATAGTCTTTTCTCTCGGGAAAACCCGTAAGCTGTATTCTTCCAATTCTGCCGCTTCTGCCGCTGCTCTTATGGCATCATCAAGGCCGCCAACTTTATCTACGAGTCCGGCTTCGTAGGCAGCTTGACCACTCCAAATACGTCCCTGAGCAACCGCGTGAACATCTTCGGTGGTCATATCGCGGCTTTCGGCTACCCGGGCAAGAAATACATCATAGAAAGAATCTACAAAATACTTGAATCCTTCTCGTTGTTCCTGTGTCATAGGCGAAGTTGGGTTCAGCCAATTGGCATTTTTATGGAAACGAATCTCATCAAAATTCAATCCGATTTTGTCCTCAAGTAATTCGCTGGCATCAAACTGCATCCCAATAACTCCGATTGAACCGGTAATGGTTGTTTTTTCAGCCAGGACTTTGTCAGCTGCCATGGCAATATAATATCCCCCTGAAGCTGCAACACCAGCCATTGAAGCTATAATTGGTTTTTCTTCACTTGCTTCGCGAATCATTTGCCAGATCAGGTCAGATGTTGAGGCTGATCCACCGGGACTATCAATGCGAACTACAATTGCTTTCACATTAGAGTTGTTAAGCGCGGCATCGAGAGATTCTTTAAAGTTAGTGGCGTTAATGGAAGCTTCGCCTCCCGGGAATGGTGATCCTCCCATATCGGGCATAATGACGCCGGATGCATGAATTACAGCGATAGATTCACGGGCAGGGCGGCCAAGCCCGGCAGTGCGTTCGCTAACGCGCGAATAGCGCCTGTTGGGGAGTAAATTAATATCTCTGTTTTCATTAATTCCTGAGCGCTCTTTCAGAAAATTCTCAAAATCAGTTTGGGTTGTAAGTACATCAATAAGGCCATGCTCATAATAGTGATCAATAGAAAGTCTTGGCGGTTGATTCATGAATTCATGCGTTTCCTCGATAGACCAACCTGTGCGCTCGGCAATAGCTGATTCCAACTCATGCACAATATCTGTAAAAACAGCGGTTAACTGCTCTCTGTCGGCATCAGAAAATTCATTTCTAAAAAAAGAGTCTCCGGCGGTTTTGTAATCTCCAATGTGTATAACCTCTGCCTTAACACCGATTTTATCAAAAAGATCTTTCATAAAAACGCCTTCGATTGCAAATCCGTCGAACATCATCATGGTGTTTGGCGGTGCAAAAATTGAATCGGCTGCTGTTGCCAGATAGTATCCCTGTTCGTTAAAACCAATATCGTTGGTAGTGGCATAAACGAATTTGCCTGACTCATTTTTGAAACTTATCAAAGCTCTTCGCATTTGCTGCAACACAGGCCATGAGGCGCCAATCATGTCAATTTCCAGTAAAACACCTTCGATTTTTTCGTCAACGGCAGCTTTACGTAAATTGGCCTCTACATCTTCAAGAGTAATAGCGGCACCATGCTGGGTGCTGAAAATTTGCTCAAAAGGATCTGAAGAAGGCCTTTCTGAAATTGACCCTGAAGCTTTCATGTGTAAAATACTGTTGCTCCTCACAACCGGCTCCGGATCGCTTGATGTGGCAACTACAATAATAAATATGAAAAAGAAAAACAGCACAATGGCCAAAACGAAGCCAAGAGCTGAAGCAAACATGGTTTTAATGAAGTCTAACATGGAAATACTATTTAGTTTTTTGATGTAATGCTTGTTCTGACAGCAAAGTTAGTGATTTTTTCTATCTATGACGCAGATTAACTCAAAATTCTGTCTCTTATTTACGCCTGTATTTCAAGAGAACTCCATTCACAGAAAGTTCAGTCTTGCTGTCAGTCTGCTTATACAGGTTTCTGTGGATATTGTTACAATTGTATTCATAACATTTTCATTATAGCGCAAAAAGTAATTGACTGCCAAGACCTTGAAGGTTTTTGAAACCTTCAAGGTCTCCCTAAGTTGTTATTTAAGATCTCAAAGGTAAAAACTTAAAAAAATAATTTTATAAGGACAGTACTGGCATTGTTTCACAAAAAAAATCATCATCCCAAAAAAATTGATATGAATTAATGCCACGCCCGAAACGTTTTGAAGCGTATATTTAGAGCTATAATTTTTAAACAGTACAGAATTCTTTCAAAACGATATGTCAACTATCTACGACGCAATAGTAATTGGTTCAGGCCATAACGGACTCACATGCGCATGTTATCTCGCAAAAGCAGGCCACAAAGTATTGGTACTTGAACGCAGAGATACCATAGGCGGCGCGGTTTGCACAGAAACCATGTTTCAATCAGATATGTATCCGCAGGGCTTTAAAATGGATGTCGGTTCATCGGCACACTTTATGATTCATCAGACACCGGTGATTCAGGATTTGGAACTTGAAAAATACGGATTAGAATATATTGAGATGGATCCGTTCATGTCATTCCCGGTGCCGAATGAAAAGAAAGTGATTCATTTCTACAGAGATATTGAAAAAACCATCGATTCAATAGCGCAGGTTTCTGTAAAGGATGCCGTATCATACAGAGAATTCATCACATTCTGGGCACGCATTAATCAGGGAGTGTTAAAAACATTTCTGGTGCCGCCAACCGCGGGAAATGTGTTCACAGAAATGTTTAAAGGGCAAATTCGTGATGGTTCGATGTTTGATAAAAGCGAGCCAACCACCTCCGGACTTCGTCGCATTTTTGCGAGTTACGGGCAGGTAGTGAGTGAATATTTTGAAAATGAAAACGTAAGGACAGCCCTCAACTGGATGGCAGCGCAATCGGGGCCGCCGCCTGATCAAACAGCAACGGGTGATTTTGTGGGATGGCAGGCGATGTTGCACCAAAGCGGCGGGAAGCGTCCGAAAGGAGGCAGCGGTATGCTAACTCAGGCGATGGCCAAGATGCTCGAAGCACACGGTGGTGAAATACTGGCAGATAAACCCGTTGACAAAATTCTGATAAATAACGGAAAAGCCTGTGGCGTTAAATCAGCAGATGGCGATGAATACAGAAGCCGGGTGGTCGTCTCGAATGCCCACGTTCAAACCACAATGCTCAAGATGGTCGGACCCGATCATCTGGACCCAAAAATGTTGCACAGGGTGAAACACATCAATGTGGGGAATGGATTTGGGATGGTTATCCGCTGTGCGGTAAAACAGCTTCCTGAATACACAAGCGCGCCGGGCGACTCCGAAATTCATAACGGGCTTCAGCTATTGTGTCCCGATATGAACTACATGAACCGGGCTATTGGCGACTACATGCAAGGAAATCCCCCTGAAAAACCCGCCGTTGTTGCTATGACATTCACTAAAATTGACCCGACGCTCGCACCCGAAGGAACCCATACATTGTTCGCGTGGGCACAGTGGCATCCGTACGAACTTCAAAACGGCTTAAAATGGGATGATATTCGGGAAGCCGAAGCGCAGAAAATTTATGATGTGGTCACAGATTATGCTCCCAATATGAAAGGACAATTAATAGATTGGTACATACAAACACCGCTCGATATTGAGAGAAAACACGGCCTGTTACGCGGAAATGTAATGCATGTGGAAATGAGTTTCGACCAAATGTTCATGTTCAGGCCAACACCCGAAATGAGTGCCTACAAAACTCCGGTAGAAAATTTATATTTATCGAGTGCTTCGTGCCATCCCGGTGGCGGTGTTTTTGCCGCGGCGGGACATAATGCGGCCGGGGTTGTGCTAAAAGACTTAAAAAAACGGAAGTGGTTTTAACAGAATAACCAAGCATGAACGTATCAATGCCTTACGACAGAGGATATTTCTACTTTGAGCGGTGGCGGGTATCGATGGATCCGCTTTTGCCGGTGGTTATTCTGTTTATGGCTTGGTTACTCAGCGATCGCTACTATCCTGATATCATCTACCTCGAATCCTCCTATATTTATTGGGTTTTGGGGATATTGACATCTGTTTTTATCACCGTTTCCATCGTGGTGCATGAAATTGGCCACTCAATCGCCGCCCGGTATTTTGGGATTCCAATACAGAGAATTCATTTGTATTTGTTTGGCGGGATGGCAGAACTGCAACACAGGCCGCACAACGCGAGGCAGGAATGGTGGATTGCACTTTCTGGCCCATTAGCATCTATCTTATTAGCAGGATTTTTTTGGGGATTGGCAGTATGGATGTTTTCTCCGCTTTATGCAGCGTATTATGTTCTGAATTTTTTGGCGTTAATAAATTTCCTGATTGGCATATTCAACTTGTTGCCTATTTTTCCTTTGGATGGAGGCCGCCTTATGCGCGCCGTTTTGTGGAAATTCAGGGGAAACGTGATTCAGGCATCAAGAATCACAAACAGAACCGGTTCTGTTTTTACCGGCTTGCTACTCATTTTGGCTTTATTTGATTACTTTTTCGTGGAGTCCGGCTATACATTTTTCGCGGGAATTCTCGCGCTTTATCTGCTTTACACCTACTATACCGGCCGCGGAGAACTCAAGTACAATCCCGACCCTGAAGAACTCATCTATTCGGTGGGGAAACAACATGATACTGAGTCTCTGATTGAAGGCCTTGCGGAATATAACCGCTCATTGATAGAATCCTGCATAATTCCCGTGGTGAAAGATGGCCCAATTCTGTATGTGGTAGATGGTGTAAATGTTGATTTGGATGCAGTAT
>SLDG01000052.1 GCA_007125355.1 Balneolales bacterium
AAAGTTCGCGTCGGTGATTCCGGCACAACCGGCTAATAAAAACAAAGAGATTACAGTTGCGGTAAGTGTAGTATTTTTCATGTGTTTATTTATTTTAAGTGTGTTATTGGATTTATATTTCGATGGCTATCATCAAATACAAAAAGATTTAATCTGTCAGAAAGTAATCAGTGGCTCTGATCCAGCAAAGCTAATATAGCCAATGGGATAGAATACAATTATCCCTTAACCCGGCCATTTGAATGATTCAACATAGCTAATACAAAAACAGACCACGATTAAATCTGTTTACACAGTTATCTTATTTTTTTTGAGTCGAAGCAGAAACTTCATGATAAAGTTGCTGCCTATGTTCGACAATGTTAATACAGATTGTTTGTTAATTCTTAATATTCTCTGATAAGCACCCAAGTATAAAAATCCTGCAATGCTTAGTAAGAATACTGTAAAAAAGCTAATAACAATGACTAAGTTACCAACTAAATATTAATAATTAAAAAAGTTTCATTAAGTTTTTCTATTTCTTTAAAAAAGGCTTCAATTAACATGATGCATGAGCATTAAAAATGTTACACAGAAAAATAATATTTTCTTTATATATCTATTTATTAATGGTTTATATATTAAATTTTCTATTAGATAAAAGTTTTCTTTAAAAGACTCCTCATGCTTCTTATTATTGGATTATTTAAAAGACTGTAGAAATTCGTATAAATAAATACATATTAATTGGCAACGAGGTAAATGAGTAAAATCATCTCGGGTAAAGAGCTGTATGAACTCATAAAGAGTGATAATAAAGCCGAATTAGAACGTGTTATTTCTCATATAACGCACACACTAAAACTGTATCTTGAATCTGTTCATAAAGCCCCACAAGATGTGGCTGAGAATGTGGCAAATGATATTTTTATTAAAATTTACTCCATGATCTCAAAAAATGAATTATCTGATACAGAGAATATTTATGGGTATATGATTACCTCTGCCAAAAACGAATACTTTATGTATCTGCGAAAGCATGCTAATAAAAGCATGCCAATCAGAGATGAGTTGCACACAAAAGTTGGAGAAGATGATGTACTGCAGGAACTGCATGATGAAGAGAGAAAAAAAGTTCTTATGAAATGTATCGATAAACTTAATAAAAACAATCGTAAACTTATTTTCTCAATACTTCGATATATCGATTATGCTGATATTGATGCTGCAAAAGAATTAGGTATCGAATATGGACGATTCAGGACCCAAAAGTTCCGTTTGATTCATATATTACATGAATGTGTGCAGAAGTATTATCCCGACGAATAATACCTGATAGACAATTCAATAACCGGAATTTTATAAATGCTTCTTTATCCATAAACTAAATAGTAAGACTGAAGCATAATTCAGGTTATTACAATACATTATTCCTTAAACTAAACTATTATTTATTATGGCTAAACTAACTATAGAAGATGTTGCACTGAAAGATAAGCGCGTAGTTATGCGCGTAGATTTTAACGTCCCGATTAAAGACGGGGTTATCACAGATGACAACAGAATTGTACAAGCCTTACCAAGTATTAACTATGTTATCGAAAACGGCGGCTTACTTATCCTCTTAAGCCATCTTGGACGGCCAAAAGGTGAGCCTAATCCCGACTTCAGCCTGAAACCCGTTGCTGATTATCTCTCAAAAAAAGTAAATACTACGGTGCATTTCGCTGACGATTGTGTGGGTGAAGTAGCAGTAAATGCCGTTAACAAAGCTTCATTTGGCGAAATTGTTGTACTTGAGAACGTACGCTTCCATGCAGGAGAAACGAAAAACGATCCCGAATTATCCAAAGCTTTTGCGTCTTTGGGTGACGTGTTCATAAACGATGCCTTTGGAAGCAGCCACCGTGCGCACTGCTCTGTCGCCGGGATTACAGACCACCTTCAGCCCGCTGCTGCCGGATATCTCTTGGAAAAAGAAATCAAATTCCTGAGCGACAGTATCAACGCGCCTAAACGTCCTTTCATTGCAGTACTTGGCGGCGCGAAAGTTTCTGATAAAATCGGGGTAATTCGCAATCTCGTATCTAAAGTGGATGCCATAATTGTGGGTGGCGGTATGACCTACACTTTCTACAAAGCAAAGGGTCTGCCTATCGGCAAATCTCTGCTTGAAGATGACAAAGTTGAACTCGCAGCTGAGTTGATGAAAGAAGCAGAAGCTAATAATGTTAAACTCTTGCTGCCGGTAGACTCGGTGGTATCTCAGGAATTCAACAACGACGCTCCTTTTAAAACTGTAGGCGAAGATGGTATTGAGGATGGCTGGATGGCACTCGATATCGGAGAAAAATCCATTCAACTGTTCGCAGATGAAGTGAGAAATGCGAAAACTGTTATTTGGAACGGCCCAATGGGCGTTTTTGAAATGTCTAATTTCTCAAAAGGCACTTTCGCTGTAGCAGAAGCAATGGCTGAAGCAACAAAAAAAGGTGCTGTTAGCATTATCGGTGGCGGTGATTCAGCTTCGGCAATTAAAAAAGCAGGACTCGAAAACGACGTCAGCCACGTATCTACGGGTGGTGGTGCATCTCTGGAGTATCTGGAAGGTAAAGAGCTTCCCGGTATTGCCTGTTTAACTGATAAATAATCCTTAAATCCCTTTAAAATGAAACTCTCCTTAACCATTCGCGCTCTGTTTTTAAGCGCGGCTTTGATTGCTGTATCTTGTGCAAGCCCTCAACAGGCAACAGTCACAACAAATGGAAACGAAACTGCTCCGACTGAAGTTTTCGAGTCCCTGCTGCCAACGTTTGAACCTGTCCCCTCCTCCATTCTCGATAACGGCCGTATGTGGACATTCGAATATGCTCCGGTAGATTTTTTTGCCGAAACCTATAATTTCGACCCCGATGAAGCATGGTTTGAGCGCGCACGCATGAGCGCCGTAAGAATTCCGGGATGTTCCGGCTCTTTTGTTTCTGCGCACGGCCTTGTAATGACAAACCACCACTGTGCCAGGAATCAAATAACACAAATTGCCCTTGAAGGCGAAAACACCCTTGATGACGGTTTCTATGCCGTTAACCTTTCTGATGAGCGAAAGATAGAAAACTACTATGTTGATCAACTTCTTGAAATACGGGATGTAACTGATTTAATTCTGGATGAAGTCGATGCTGCTCCTCTTGAAATGCAATCAAGTGTAAGAAGTGAAGCCATACAACGTGTACAAGCTGAGATATCAGAAGAAGTTGCCCACTACGGCGACCGACAGGTGCAAGTGGTCTCTCTGTTCAACGGTGGACGCTACTCGGCTTACATCTTCCGTCGCTTTACTGACATCCGAATGGTTATGGCACCGGAGCTTCAAATCGGCTACTTTGGTGGCGATACTGACAATTTCACCTATCCCCGCTACAACCTCGATATGACTTTTTTCAGGGTATATGTAGATGACGAACCTTATGAGCCGGAGTTTTACTTCCCATTCGCAGAAACAGGTGTGGAGTCTGGCGATGGCGTTTTCGTAATCGGAAACCCGGGTAGTACTACCCGCCTTAACACGGTGGCACAACTTACATACACCGGTACATTTGCTCTCAGATACAGGTTAAGTTTGTTCACAAACCTCATTAACAGCCTTGAGGCGTACTACGAAGTTGACCCCACAACTCCAGAGGCGCAACAGCTCAGAAACACCATTTTTGGCCTCAAAAATTCGCAAAAACTGATGGGTGGCCAAATCAGTGCACACAACGATCCCTACCTAATGGGGCGAAGAGTGGATAATGAGCAAAACTTCAAACTTATGTTAAATAAGGATGAAGAGCTTCGATCAGAATACATCCCTATTATTGAGCACATTGCGGCTATTCAAGAAGAAAAAGCCGGATTAGCTCCCTATCCATACCTAACTCTTGGGTTAGTTCCGAACTCATTCGCCTCTGCCGCTCTCATGCAACGTGCCTATTTATCAACCATGATGTTGCGTCTCGAGGAAGAAGATGATGACAGAAAAAATATGGTGATGAATCAAATTCAATCCATCAGAGATAAAGACACGTTTCTTGAAAAACAACTTATAGTGATGCATTTAACCTATTTACAAGATGCATTTGGGCATGATCACGCCTATCTACAGCAAATTACGGGAGGCCGTACTTTTGAAGACGTTGCTAACTACCTCATGGAAAACTCAGTATTTGCATCCTCAGAAAAAACTTTAGAAGTTTTAGAAGATGAAACCTTGATAAAAGCTGATCCTGCAGTAGCTTATTTTACTACTTTGGGAGATAATTTATTTGAGAAGTCTGAAGCAGCAAGAGCATTGGCTCAGGAAGAATCTGAGCTTCAAACTCGATTAGGACGTGGGTGGTTTGCCGTTTATGGCACGAGCATCCCCCCTGACGCAACATTTTCA
This sequence comes from Balneolales bacterium, assembly GCA_007125355.1. GTDB lineage: Bacteria > Bacteroidota > Rhodothermia > Balneolales > Cyclonatronaceae > SLDG01. The sequence goes on from SLDG01000052.1 coordinate 4,406, forward strand.
CCACGTATTCAGGATGGTATTGTCGCGGGATATGAGTACAATGGAACTTTCGCCCCGGCGTATACCACATTTTACGGTTTATACGACCGTCATCACTCCCATGTGGGAGAACCTGAATGGGCTTTACCGGAACGCTGGGCAACTCAGTCTGCCACACTTGACCTCTCAACCCCGGTAAACTTTGTATCTACCAACGATATTATAGGCGGGAATTCCGGATCGCCCGTCGTAAATATCAACCTTGAAATTGTTGGCCTTGCCTTCGACGGTAATGTGGAAAGCATGGGTTCAAGTACCTTCATTCTGGACGAACGCAGTGCACGGGCTGTCTCTGTAGATGTTCGTGGGATGATTGAATCGCTACGACACGTTTACGAAGCCACACGAATTGTGGAAGAGCTGGAAAGCTCCCGATAAAACTACGATTCAGATGCTTAAACAGAGCCTCATCCCAAAATTTTTTAGGGTTGGGGCTTTTTTGTGATGTTAATTACTTTATTTCTGTATTATTGAAATATGCAAGAATCAATCAATAATTAAATAATTCATGTTTAAACCTTACCAATATGATTAAAAAAGCTGCTTTTTCACTTTTTGTGCTCTTAATTTCCTGTTCGTTTGTCTTAGCGCAGCAGGGCTTATGCCCCGAAAAAATGATGGAACTTGGGCGTTTAAGCGGCCCGGTTGTTTCCCCTGACGGCAATACGGTTTTGTTTACCGTCACGTATATGGATGTGGATGAAAACTCTGGCACAACTCACATATTCAGTCAGCTTATTGATGGCCGCGAAGCTGTTCAATTGACCGATGAACGTTCAGCATCCGCCCCGGTTTGGCGCCCTGATGGACGCAAAATCGGCTTTATGCGCGGTGGACAATTTTGGGAAATGAATCCG
>SLDG01000061.1 GCA_007125355.1 Balneolales bacterium
AACACGTACGGGATCTTGCTGATACGCCCATAGGTCAAACATAAAAAAAAGTTTGAAATTATACTTGATTATTAACGGTATAACTGTCAGGTTTTAAAGGTCATATTATTCTAAATGACTACCTAAGCGTAAAAACCAGACAGGTCTTTTTAGACAACACACCCTTGACAAATCACTACTCTCAGAAATATTCCATCGCGTTTTTTAAATCTTCGGAAGTAATCAGTTTCAGATCCTGCATAGTGAGCTGTTCTTTCCTGCCGACTCTTGCCGCTCTGCATTGACTTGCTTTTTCAAACAGATTTCGGGCAAGCCGTGCATTTCCGAAATTGCGATCTTTTGTGCTCAGTTTTTTGGTGAAGAATTCCCGAACAAGATCCAGGCTTTCAGAGTCTGTTTCGTTTTGAGTGCGCGTGCAAAAAGTGGAAAAAATATCTGTCAGTTCTTTTGCCGAGTAATCATCAAATGAGAAATAACGGTTAAAACGTGATCTCAGACCCGGATTACTATCAAGCATTCGATTCATTTCATCCGGATATCCCGCCATGATTATAACCAAACGGTCACGATCATCTTCCATGCGCTTTAATATTACTTCAAGAGCCTCGTTCCCAAAATCATTGCCTTTGTCAGCCGGAACCAGACTGTATGCTTCATCAATAAATAAAATGCCATGAAGCGCCTTATCAATAAGCTTTGTCGTTTTTTTAGCGGTTTGCCCAACATAGCCGGCCACCAGATCCTGCCGTGATGCTTCAATCACATGGCCTTTTGCAATCAGCCCGAGCGATTTCATAATTTTTCCCATAAGCCTTGCTACAGTTGTTTTACCGGTACCAGGCGGACCGTAGAAAATGCTGTGCAAAGCCGGCATCGGGGCATTGATTCCTTTTTCCTTTCTTAATTTTTCAACTCTAATGAGCGATGAAAGCTGAACAATATCTTTCTTGACGGAATCCAGGCCGATAAGCCCGTTTAGTTCCTCCATGATTTCATCAAGTGAGGGTTCTTTGTCATCAGCAAATACATCACCCACAGCTTTTTCAACATCTTCGAGTGAAATGGTGATAAGGGTATCGTCATCGAGTTCAGCCGGGTCAAGTGCTGCCAGTCGATTTGCCTGAATCTTGAGTAGATCTTCAAAGAGATTTCTAACCACCCGCGCATTGCCAAAATTTTTCGGACGTGATTCAATCAGAAATGAGAAATAGCGTTTGCATTTTTCTTCTGCTTCAAGACACAGTCTGTGGTCGGCCTGCTGTGCCATCAATTTCATGATATCGAGTAATTCAGAGGCATTATAATCAGGGAAATGAAGAAAGTTTTTAAAACGGGACTCTAAGCCAGGATTACTCTGAATAAAATCCTGCATCTTTTCATCATAGCCCGCAATCAACACCACTATCCGGTCGCGGTGATCTTCCATCTGCTTCAAAAGTGTTTCAATCGCTTCCTGTCCAAAATCCCCTGAGCCTTTATTTAGCGCGTATGCTTCATCAATGAACAGAATCCCATCCAATGCATCACGGATAACTTTTTCGGTTTTCTGAGCCGTTTGTCCAATATATTCGGCCACTAAATCCGAGCGGCTTACTTCCACCAGGTGACCTTTTTCCAGCAAACCCAAACTTTTGAAAATCCTTCCAATATACCTTGCAACCGTCGTTTTCCCTGTTCCGGGATTTCCGGCAAATACCATATGCAACGTCAGCTTATTTTTAGTCAGGCCCCGCTCCTGTTTGATTTTTTGCATACGAATAAACCCCGAGAGCTGATGAACCTGCGTCTTGATGGGTTCCAAACCGATAAGTTGGTTTAACTCTTCAAGGATTTCTTCATACGATTCGGTTTGGCCGGATTCCTGTTTAACAGGTTGCTTAACCGGTAATGGCCGTGGCGGCGGCGACGCCAGTCCCGAATCTGAATCTGATGTATGTTTTTGCTCATCCAAAGCCCCGGTACCAGAATAAACAGTACTCCAAAAAGAACCGGAATATGTGAGGCTTGTCAGATACTGATCTTTGGAGTAAAATCCCCTTATTTGTTTTAAAGGAAAGCCTTTTTTGTTTAAATATCCCTGTGTTTCAATCTCTATCGCCTCAGCTGTAATCAACAGCCATTTATTTTCATCACGCGAAAAATGCAGCCAAATTATGCTTCGGTCATCATCCCATTCATCCTGAATAAAATTTTCGGGGAATGTATCAGAAAACGAGTATTCAGAGTTTAGGATGTTTTCATCCCTGTTAAAAACTACAAACCAAAAATCACCTTTCAGGGCAATAATGGGTTGATATCCGTTTTCAATATAGGCATCAGTATCTTTTGCCGGAAAACTTTCATTAAATATGTACGCCTGTTGCAATTCGGAGTCTGACCGCGTCAAGGTAATCACCCATTTTTGCTGTCCCCAGGCCAAAGATGTAATGATGTAGCCTTTATCCCACAGCTTTTTTATTTGATTAAAATCCGGGGTAGCATCACAAAAATGTATCTGATGCTCTTTTTCGTTTTTTTGTTCCTGAAACTGAAGCACCCATATAGCTCCTCCATAAGATGCAACATCAAGATTATACCCCTGATTGTTAAAGTGTTCAAGATAATGAATGCTAATGTACGAGGCCGTTTGTAATAGCCTTTTTTCACCCCTTTTAACTTTTGGCAGAGCCATTCTTAATTCATTTTCCGTAGCATCAATCGCTTCTTTGACACCCTTGTTTGAAGGATGTATTTCGAGAGCCTCTTCATAGCATTTTAACGCACTCCCAAAATCACCTCTCTTACGGTGTGTAGCAGCCAATTCAACCAGTGTTTCGGCTTTATCAGAAAGTTTGCTTTGAAAAAATGAGAACAGTGACATATCCTTAATTTACAAAAAATAATTTTAATGTTTGAAATTGACTTTTATGGATAAAAGGCATAAAATTATACAGTTATTACATGAATTTTCTGTAGCTAATCAGATACATTGTTCCTTCTCAAATTGAAAATTTCCGACCCGAATATGGACTAATATATTTTATATACACTCTTAATTAAACTCATATGCCTGCCTCAAATCCGGATTATACAAGAATAAATGAGTTGATTGAAAACAACGAACATGATGAAGCCGTAAGTTTCGCCGAAACATGCCTGGAAGAATACGGTGATGATCCCGAGTTGATGTTGCTGCTTGTGGAAGCGTGTATTTACAGCTGGAACCTGGAAAGAGCAGACGACTTGCTTTTGGTTCTTCAGGAAAAAAAACTCAGTCGCGAACATAAAAAACGGTTCACACAGCTACGTATCCATTATTACGTGAACTGCGCGCGCATGGAGCTCACCGGAGAGATGAAAGTTGGAGATGAGATCACAATTGAGTATCCCAAAACGAAGGAAAACTGGGAGGAAGCAGTACGTTTCTATAATCTGGCAAAGTTGATACACGAGCCTGACGAAGAGAATAAAGAACGGTTGGAAAAACTGGAGACCGTAACAGTAGGCCTTACAGATTTCATGGAAACTGCCGGCCAAAGTGATGATGAAGAGGATGAAATGGATCCGGGTGTTTTGTTTGATTTATTTGCTTCTACAATGATTAATAATAAGGATGATGATGAACCTGATTACTATTCTGAATATTCTGCAGAAGATGAATTGGCACACCAAAAAGTACGTGAAGTTTTTGAACTTTGGGGAGAAAAAACGAATGAAGACGGGGAGGTAACCCGCAGTCCGGATAATTACGGGCAAATCCGGAAGACGGATAACATTCTGGCACAAATTGCACAATTGAATTACAGCCATCCAAAAGTTAAAGAGATTGTTGAAAATATTACCGAGGTGAACAACTATTACAGGGAAGTAACACCAGATACGAGAAAGGTGATATTCTCCTCAGTTTTAATCAGTGTTGGGATTATTGCACTTTTATGGATTACGCCGATGCTGTTAACATATAACGCGCCAAATTTCACCTATAACCCTGATGACTGGATATTATACCGAAATGCGGAAATGTGGTTTGACAGTTCTGTTCGTGAGAATGATACGGAATTACATGATCAAAAAAGGATTATGAGGGCGGGAACACAGCTTACGCCCATTGCCAGAATACAACGAAACTGGATTCAGGTGCAAACACCGGATGGTGATAAAGGATTTATCCACTACAATAATTTCAAAGGCGCTCAGCAAGTAACATTAACGCAGGATGCACCTGTAATGAATCGTTCTACCAACCAAGCAGTTGATACGCTCCGTGCCGGTACTACCATTTCGCTAACCCACTTTGAGAACAAGCCATGGGAAAACAGAACATCAGCGCAAGTGCGCACCCCATTAGGCAAAACCGGAGAGATTGATTATTGGAGAAGCGGGATTCGTTTTCCAATGTTAACGTTTTTACCGCACCTCAATCAAACCTATACCTACCCAACCCGAAAAGATCGTCTTGATGAATTTACTGCCGGCAGTGAACTCGCGGATCTTGAAAAAGTGTATGGTCCGGCATCATCCATTATGAGGTATCAAGACGGGAAAGTAGCCTATTTCAGGCAAATAGAATATACAGACCAGAAAAAGCGATTTGACAGTGTTTACTTTACGATGGACGAATCCGGAAAAATAACCGGTTTTACACCAAGATACGACCGCAGATACGGCTTTACAGAAAGACTTCCACTGGTACAAGCCATGCGATTCTATCAGCCATTTGGTATTAATAAACTGAGCTATTACGAGGCCGCTGATGGAGAGCCCAATATGATTGTACGATGGTGGAATGGATTTACCTCATATAACTGGATTACTAAGGTAATTTCTGTGATTTTACAGTTAGCCCTTGCGCTTGTGGCGATATTCCTGATTTTCTCGATACCACGCCTGATTGTATCACCGGCCATCTATATAACTTCAAACTGGCGAAAACTCACCAATAAACAGGTTAGGATAATTAATACCATTGCTATTTTAACAAGCTTTTATTTGTTTTGGATATGGGTTTCACTGGCATCAGGGTCGGGGATTGAAAGCTTTATAGCCAGTTTATTCCTGATTGGGTTCTGGAGAAAGCGGGATCTTAAAAATATATACTACAACCGATGCCCCGATTGCCATACCATGAATGTATCGCAGCCAGAAGGATCAGACTTTACGGGTACAAGTCAGGATGTCCAATGGTCAACGTATGATGTATACAAAGGCTCCCGAACAGTAGGAAACCTGACCACAAACTATTACGATCGTCGCTGGAAATCTAAAACCACAACTTACGAACAC
>SLDG01000328.1 GCA_007125355.1 Balneolales bacterium
TAATACAATTCAGGGTTTTAATAGCTGTGGGACCGGGCGGAATCGAACCGCCGACACACGGATTTTCAGTCCGTTGCTCTACCGACTGAGCTACAGTCCCGTTTCAGCAAGACTTTAAATATAAGGCCTTTTGCAAATGGATAAAAGACCCGGCTGTAATTTTTATGAATTATTTTTTGTGAACGGGGGCGGGGATTGTTTATTCGTTTATTTGTTTACATGTTGACATTTGGAGTTAGATAAAACAGTTCAGGGTTGCAGGATTGAATATGTTGATATATGCCAAATGATATCACACGGTCGTTGCAGGCCATTGTAGAGACGCAAAATCTTGCGTCTTTACGTTTGGGCTGCAAGTGAAAGTGGCTGAATTCGGGCCTCCCCTGAGCGGAGTATTACGAAAACGAAGAGAAGTAATGCGAGATGCGCAACCACCTTACCCCAAACCACAATTAGAAATGCGAATGAATGTTAGTTTTAGTATTTTGGGAAGTTAAACTTTTAATTATCAGAAGGCTTTGAAAAAATGTGGCTGAGCCGGCCACGGAGTTAATAAACTATTATTTATACGACTACAATGACGGAAATTATTGAAAAATCAGGTGCAGAAAACATTACGTGGGACTTATCTGACCTGTACCCTTCGCCCGATTCTGAGAAACTATCCGGTGACCGAAAAAAACTTGTGGATACAGCAGATGCATTCGCTTCCAAATATCGCGGTACTATAGAGGGCTGTACAGATACCCACTTACACCAAGCCCTGAAAGATTATGAGGTAATCATTGACCTCATCTACAAACTCGGTTCCTACGCTCATCTTATTTGGAGCACCAATACGGAAGACTCAAAACTCGGAAAACTCCTGCAGGAGATGAGCGAGCTTTCATCAGAAATCAGTCAAAAACTGGTCTTTTTTGAACTCGAATGGCTTGCTGTAACTGATGACGATGCCGAAAAACTTATTAAAAGCGAAAAATTAGCTTCTTTCAGGCACCATTTAAAGTCATCCCGCAAATTCAAACCGCATATTTTAAAGGAGGAGCAAGAACAGCTGCTTTCTGCAAAATCCGTTACGGGGAGCAGAGCATGGGTCAGGTTTTTCGATGAAACTCTGGCGTCTGCCCGATTCGAACTTGATGGTGAATCGCTGACAGAGCAGGAAGTGCTGAGCAAACTACACGAACCCGACCGTGAGCTTCGCAAACGTGCCGCCAATTCACTTACCGAGGGCTTCAAATCCCTGAGTCGCACGTTGACATTCATCTTTAACACGTTGTTAGCCGATAAATTTACCAACGACAAATTCCGTGATTACAAAAGCTGGATTTCAGCCCGAAACCTCTCCAATGAAATAAAAGATGAGGCGGTCGACGCGCTTGTAGAGGCGGTTACCGGCAGGTATGAATTGGTGCAGCGCTATTACAAGCTGAAAACCCGGCTTTTGGGATTTGAAAAAATGTACGATTACGACCGCTATGCTCCCCTGCTCGACACACAGTCGGTAATTACCTGGGATAAAGCCCGCGAAATTGTAGAGGAAGCCTACACCCGTTTTCATCCTGAAATGGGCGAAATAACAGTCACATTCTTTGAAAAAAACTGGATTGACGCCGCTATTCGTCCCGGCAAGCAAGGCGGCGCTTATTCGGCCTCTACCGCGGCTTCGGTGCATCCCTACGTGTTTATGAATTATGATGGAAAAGTGCGGGATGTTCAAACGCTTGCACACGAATTAGGTCATGGCGTGCATCAGTATTTATCGCGCCGACAGGGGCCGTTGCAGGCTTCAACACCGTTGACAACTGCGGAAACGGCTTCGGTTTTCGGGGAAATGCTCGTTTTCCAGGATTTACTTTCGCGGCTCAGCGATCCAAAAGAAAAACTGGCACTCGTTCTTGGAAAAATCGACGATACCATTGCCACCGTTTTCAGACAAATCTCTATGAATCGGTTCGAAAACGCCATCCACACCAAGCGGCGCGAAGAAGGCGAGCTTACCACTGAGGAATTTTCAGAACTTTGGATGCAAACACAAATCGAATTATACGGCGATTCTGTCGAATTAACAGACAATTACCACATTTGGTGGTCTTATATTCCACATTTCCTACATACACCCGGTTATGTGTACGCGTACGCTTTCGGGGAATTGCTTGTTTTAGCGCTCTATGAGAAATATCTTGCAGAACCGGAAGGTTTCCCGGAAAGATATCTCAATTTGCTTAAAGCAGGTGGTTCAGATACGCCGGAAAATCTATTAATGAAGATGCAGGTTGATATAAATTCACCTAATTTCTGGGATAACGGACTTTCTGCCATTGAAAAACTGATTTTGCTGGCAGAAGAACTGGCATCCCAAATTTGAAAAAGTAACGCTTATGCAGCAAGCTGATCGCAATACACAACACGAAACGGACCCGATAGGCTCCAGGCGCGAAGAAAATTCACTTCAGCATTTTAAGGATGTACTTAAAGACCTCCTTGTAATGATTCGTGTGTCCTGCGATTCCGATACAGCATCTATGTACTGGATTAACAGAAAGCGCGAGCAGTTTGTGCTGGAAACAAGCAGTACTATTCTGAATGATGTCGTTTTTCAGGACCGTGTTTCCTTTGAGGAATTTCCACTCGATCCCTGGAAAGACATAGAAGAACCCGTAATTCTGGAAGTCGGTACCGATATTTCGAAAAGCATTCTAACACACCACATGAATGGGTTTCCTTCTAAAGCCATGCTGCTTCTTCCGTTTATAAATAACGGGGAGACGGTCTCTATTACTGTGGTTGAGTTACCAAAAAGCACTGGTATTAGCGCGGAAGCTGAGAAAGCCTGCTTGGGATATGTAAACGCCGTTGGGAATATCCTGCGTACGTATCTTGAATTAAACGACATGTTCCAGGATGAAAAACGCTGGGAAGCCTACGACGCGGCGCTCGATTCTTTCAATCAACAAAAAAGTGTAATTGGGATACTCGAAAGGATGCTGGCCGAAGCCTGTAATCTTGTACAAGGTGGTGGTGCCTGTTTTATATCCAAGGGAATGTCGGGCTGGCACGTTACATTGAGCAATTCACAAAATTCACGTCCCATGCCAGCGGGCCTCAAGATGAGCGAAGCATCACAATCTGCGCTTTGTCTTAAATCCGGCGAACCGGAGTTTACACTTCATTTTAACGGAAATCCAAAGCGGGTAAGCCAAAAAGAATTACCGGCCGAGGGCGCCTCTTATGTGGTTCCTTTGATGATCAATTACAGGCGTCATGGTTTATTAATGGTTTGGGATGAAAATCCGCTTGTGTTCAGGGAATCTATGAAGCACATGATTTCCAATATGGTACGGACGGTTAGTATGATACTGAAAAGCGACAGCGCCGTACAAACCGAAGACCGCGATTTACTGACCACAGAAACCGGCTCATACAAGCTTGAAGTGATTGAAAGGGTGATTGATACCGAGTTAAAACGACGCTCAGAAGGATTCCGCCCGATGGATACATGGCTTGTTTTTGTTACTCCGGCCGATTATCAGGATTTGAGGGCAAAGCTTGGTTCAGAACGCATAAAATCTTTACAGTTTTCTATGGGACGTGATTTGAACCCGAATCACAGCGGTGTTCCCGGCTTGGTGAGCGTATATACCGAAAGCATTTTTGCCGTTGTAATTCAGTCGCGTAAAGAAAACGGCGTAGATAACTGGATTGATTACTTCAAATCGTATGTAGCTGAACGCGCACGGACAAACAGTGATTATCTGCCCGATATTAAATTTCACTTTGGGATTTGCAAAATAAGCGAATCGCACAAAGATGCTTATACCGCTCTTCAGGATGCCAAAAGAGCAATGAATTATGCGGTAAAAAGAAACGTGGAGATTGTTCAATAACAGAGCCCGCTCCGAAAAGTTAATTATGAACCCTGCCTGCCGATGCAGTCAGGCAGGCAGGCTCGGTGCACGAAGGTAAGTTATTTTTTTTATATTCCAATAAATTATGCTTCGAGAGTTAATTTGGTACTTTTTGATTAATCAGAGCGCACTCATAACTTAAATTTACAGGACTAAAATGGGGAATTTTTATCTCGTAATTCTTGATGGAGTCGGAGTCGGACATCAGGAAGACGCGCCTGAATATGGCGATACCGGCAGTAACACACTTGGACACGTAATCGCTGAAACCGGCGTTCATTTACCGAATTTCGAGAAACTTGGCCTCGGTAATATCATCCCCCTTGATACTATACCCCCGGTTCATAATCCTTTGGCGGCAATCGGCAAAATGAGAGAAGTTTCCCCCGGTAAAGACTCCACAACGGGTCACTGGGAAATTGCCGGCATCCAACTTGAGCAGGCTTTTCCAACATATAAAGACGGATTCCCACAGGATATTATTGAAAGATTTTGCAAGGGAGTGGGAGTCGAAAAAGCACTCGCGAATAAGCCGTATTCCGGTACAGATGTTATCACAGATTTTGGAGATGAACATGTAAAAACCGGAAACCCGATTGTGTACACTTCGGCGGACAGCGTATTTCAGGTGGCGTGCCATACGGATATAGTGCCCCTTGAGAAGTTGTATGAATGGTGCGAATTTGCCCGAAACGAGGTCATGTTAGATGAACATGATGTTGGCCGAGTAATTGCACGCCCGTTTCACGGTAATTCCGGAAAGTATGAGCGCCTGAGCGACCAAAGGAAAGATTTTTCATCTCCGCCGCCAACTCCGAATTTAATGAGTGTACTTTTGGATAACGGGATAAAAACATACTCAATCGGGAAAATTATTGATCTTTTTGCAGGCGAGGGATTTACACAGTACAGAAAAACGAAACAGAACGCTGAGGGAATTTCGCAATTACTGAGCATCATGAGTGCGGTTCAGAACAGTTTCGTATTTGTTAATCTGATTGATTTTGATCAGCTCTACGGGCACCGGCTCGATCCAAAGGGTTTTGCAGGTTCGCTTGAAGAATTTGACCGTGCGCTCCCGGCAATCATCAGTAAAATTAAACATGATGATGTGCTGGTGATCACCGCTGACCACGGGAATGACCCGACCGGGACTAACACCGACCACTCGCGTGAATTTGTGCCGTTGTTGGTGTACCCTGCAGATGCGGCATCAAAAACGGAACTCGGAATCAGGGCTTCATTTCGCGATATTGCGGCTTCTGCAA
>SLDG01000148.1 GCA_007125355.1 Balneolales bacterium
CCAATTGTCCCAAGTCAGCGAGGCTGAACACGTACGGGATCTTGCTGATACGCCCATAGGTCAAACATAAAAAAAAGTTTGAAATTATACTTGATTATTAACGGTATAACTGTCAGGTTTTTACGCTTAGGTACTGATTTAGAATAATATGACCCTTAAAACCTGACAGGTCTGCGCCATATTAGACTTGACTTGACACTATATTGATAGAAAAAGCCACATTGGGAGAACTTCCCCGCACGCATTGTGCTAACCAGAATGGCAGCCGCAATCTAATGATTTGCTGTTTGCGAGTATCAGCACAAGAAATCACACTATTTAGCTTCCTTTCCCATCTAAAAACATAATCCCATTCCCCAAAAATAGAAGCTAATTAAATTCGTTTAGCTGAAGTAGTAAAGAACGCAATGGCTCTTTCATGAGTTTAATATCGAGTATCCCGGAAACATTAAGCCAAAGTCCGAACTCATTTTTGTGTATATTTTGATAACCAACTGAGCTTTTTGAGTTTTTCTTTATTCCATCAGGCAACATTATCACCTGCATATTTATGAAATTTATTCCTTTGCTGTCTTTCTTTTTTCTCTTTATCGGCATTGCAGATGCCTTTTCCCAACGAGGGGTTACTTATCGTGAACTAACACTCAGAAATACCACACCGGCTATTTATTATGATAAAACTGTTCTGCCGGCAACTTCTGGTGATAATGCCTTTATGCATTTCAGAGTGCCCTTTGATGCGATTAATTTTAAAACTATTTCAAGTTTTGATGGTAATCAGGAAGTACCCGAAGGCGCAAAATTCTTTTCTATAGTTCAATTATCTGTAGAAGTCTCTACATCAGAATATGACAATCGGCGGGTTGTTGAGAGGTTAACCTGGAGAACAACTGTCTTTGTCGATACTTTTGAACAAACTAAGTCTAAAACAGATTTCGCAAAAGGATTTTTATCAGCGAATTTAACACCCGGTAAGTACACGCATCGTTTGCAGCTCGTTTCAGATAATCAACCGGTACGCTTCAGCGTGAATGAACGTACATTCAAAGTACCGGATTTTGGCAAAGCAGACGATTTGCCCATACTTTTAGCTGAAAGTGTTAGTGGTAACAGCATAAACTTACTTAATTTCGGTCATACTGTATTGTATGCGCAAAACTTCTCAGCCCTTTTATTCTTGCCTGATTTTAATCCTGATGACGAATCAAAAATCACCTTTCATATCGACGAAATGAGGTTTTCGCGTCAGGATACATCATTTGTTTCATCAGTTTTTTCGCGGGATGTACCAAAAGAAAACATCCACCCTTTCTCTTCTGTACGTTTCAGACAAGGCTCCGAAACCGGAGCTCAACTACAATTTTCTGATGATGGCGAAACTGTCGGTTATTACGCAATATTAGACATCCCCAACAGAGCATTTAAAAATACTCCTTTTCAAATTCATGTAACTGAAGACGGCAGGCCTATTGCCCAACGATTCTATCGTAGTTTGTGGATTGATATGCCCGTTAGCCTTTTAAATCTTGATATCGCTATTGAAATGATGCAACCCATTGTTGACAGAGATACGTTCAGAGAACTTCGACGAGGCACTTCACAAGAAAGAGAACGTAAATTCAGGGAATTTTGGGCTGAAGTTGATCCAGAGCCCGAAATTGATTTTAATCCCGTTATGGTAGAATATTTCAGAAGAGTCGACATTGCATTTGACAGGTTTTCTTCAGCTATAACACCGGGTTATGAAACTGCAATGGGTGTGGTTTTTATGCGAAACGGAGAACCGGAACACATCGAAAGAAGATTCCCGACAGGTTCACCGGCTACTGAAATCTGGACCTATCCCGATCGGGTTTTCACCTTCAGAGCTACAAGTGGTTTTGGCGATTTTGAATTAATAAGCCAGACAAAACGTAATTAAACTGAAATATTGGCTGCAGCAAATTAATAATTGCTACTTTAGTTAAAAACGCTTTAATTTCATCCATAATAATGACGGTTTCGGTTTAGACTCAAATATTGTTATGAGAAATAACAGAACCCGTAAATATTAGAATTGAACAATTCAAACAACGGTTTTTCAGATACTTATTTTAAATAATTACTAATACCTTAATGGACACGCCTTTTTTAGTTCTGACACCGGGTGATATTAACGGTGTTGGGCCGGAAGTTACGCTCAAAGCGCTGAATAATACCTCTCAGAAACTTCCTATCGTAATACTGGCTCCTGCCTCAGTTTACAAATATTATTCTGAACTTAGTGATATTCCTATCCCTCGTTCAAAGAATATTTCTTCGCTTGCAGAAATAACTGATAACGATATTTATTTCTTAAATCATACAGCGGAAGAAAAAAAATGGAAGGTCACACCTGGCGAACCAACCACCATGGCAGGTTTATTAGCGATGAAATCAGTCGAGCTTGCGGCAGATATTTGTCTCAAATATCCGAGTGCAGCTATGGTAACCGCGCCTTTCAATAAAGAAATTGTAAATAAAGCCGGATTTAATATAAAAGGCCATACAGATTATCTCGCTGAACGCGATGGCTGTACCCATTACGTAATGATGCTTGCCAGCAGCCAGTTGCGGGTTGTTCCTCTTAGTGAGCACGTACCCGTTACAGAAATCGCTGCATCTGTTACCAGAGAACACATCCTGAAAAAACTAAATGTGATTAATAAGAGCCTCAAACACGATTTTGGTGTAGATGTGCCTCGAATTGCGGTACTGGGACTTAATCCCCATGCAGGTGATGGCGGGATTATAGGCAGCGAGGAGAGTGAAATTATTACGCCAACGCTAAAAGAGGCTTTTAAACTTGGTATTCATGCCGAAGGTCCGTACCCGGCTGACGGTTTTTTTGCAGCAAAGCGATATGCAGATTTCGATGCAATTCTGGCAATGTACCACGATCAGGGATTAATCCCCTTTAAAACATTGACATTTAACGGTGGAATAAATTTCACTGCAGGATTATCCTTTATACGAACATCGCCCGATCACGGTACTGCCTACGGTATTGCGGGAATGAACAGAGCAGATTTTGGATCAATGCGCGAAGCTATAGAAATGGCTCAATATCTGGTACGCAGAAGAGCCGGTAACTCAGTGAAATAAAAGCAATACAACCATGTCTTTTAAAAGTAAGCCGAACTACACCATCCTTGCCAGTATTTACAACGAGGTTATGAAGGATGTCGACTACGAAGATTGGGCCGATTTCATAGATGCCATAATTCAGGAACATTACCCTGAAGCCGAATCCATACTTGAACTGGCTTGTGGAACCGGAAAAGTGGCCATGTATCTTGATGAGTTGGAGTGTTATGATATTCTTGCTACCGACAAATCACCCGAAATGCTGGAGCAGGCTAAAAGAATTGCCGAATTCAGAAAAATGGATATTCGCTGGCAAGAACTGGATTACATGAATATAGATTTGGATGATGATTTTGATATCATTCTAAATCTGTTCGACTCTCTGAATTACATTCTTAACATTCAAGATCTCAAAGCTTTTTTTGAGAACGTCAAAAAGGTAATGCATGATGACAGTTTATTTATTTTTGATTTCACTACGCAAAAACACTCTACCGAAGTTGAATCTCTTTTAAATGATGAAGGGATTACACCAGATGATTATCGATTTACCCGTAAAAGCTATTACATCCCCACAGAAAAAATTCATATCAACGAATTTGAAATCGAAAAGCTTGATACCGACCGAGTAACCGTACTCGAGAGATTCAGGGAAACACACAGGCAGAAAATTTATGAACTCAATGAAATTTCTGAGCTTGTAAAGAGTCTGGATTTCCACATTGTGGCTGCTTATGAGGATTTTGATTTGATTGATGCCAATGAAAACAGCGAACGTATAACCATGGTATTAGGATGCCGCAAGACGTAGTTATTAACTTCAAAGATGTAACAGTTGAGTATGATGGCAAAATTGTACTTGATAAAATTAACTTTTCGCTGGAAAACGGTGAATTCAAATATCTTATTGGAGATACGGGTACAGGTAAAAGCTCGTTTCTAAAACTGATTTATCGTGATGTGTTACCATCAGCAGGACAGGTTAAGGTCGGGAACTATAATGTTAGTGATATAACCGAGCGTCAGGTCCCACTACTTCGACGCAGTCTTGGCATTGTTTTTCAGGATTTCCAGCTTTTACCGGATCGTACTGTGTACGATAATGTGGCATTTGCACTTGAGGTTACCGGTAAAAAAAGAAAATACATCAGGCAACGTGCTCTTGAATGCCTGTCTATGGTAGGATTGGTACACAAACAACAAAACATGCCCGGCGACCTTTCCGGTGGTGAACAACAGCGCGTTGTAATTGCCCGCGCCCTGGCTAACGAGCCCAGAATTATGCTCGCAGATGAACCTACAGGCAATCTTGATCCTAATGCTTCCAGAAATATTATGGATTTACTCTGGAAAATCAACAACCGGGGAATGGCCATTTTAATGGTAACACATAACTACGACCTCGTAAGAAAATACCCCGCCGAAACCATCAAAATTACCGATGGAAAACTCTCCAAAATAGACCCGCTGAAGTTGAAGACGATTTGAGGGTACTACCCGATAGGCGCTAACAAAAAAATAATCACAAAGACACAAGTCATTAATTAATTTGGGATAACAAAGAGTCCCCCTTTGGAGGGGGCGCAGAGCCTGTCCCGATACATCGGGAGGGAGGATACGATGGTGCCAAGAGCAAAAAAGCCAAATAAAAGGCTCATTACTCTTTAAAACATACTCAAAATACCAAATCTAATCTTCCTATTAATTCTTGGGGAAAATGTCTTTGAGTTAAGCTCACTGGCAATTGAAAATATCCCAAACCAAATCCAACATCTCATCCTCCCCCTAATCCCTCCCGATTCATCGGGACAGGCTCTCCAAAGGGGGACTTCTTGTTTTTTATTGGTTTAGGCGGTGTAATTCTTGGTTGGTTTGGTAGAGTAATTGAATTACATTCTTAGTGAACTTAGTGTCCTTGAGTCTTAGTGTTTTTAAAACTATATGATAGGTTTAAAACAAATAGGCCTGCTAATCAAGCCTTAGCAGTTTGGTCTTTGTATTGAAGCTCGTATAGTTTTTTGTAGATGCCGTCTTTCTTTTTCAACAGTTGCTGATGGGTTCC
>SLDG01000348.1 GCA_007125355.1 Balneolales bacterium
AAAATCAGTCTTTTCATCCTGTAATAAACCTTCAATAATTTCAGCACCAAGTTGTCCTGATGCGCCTGTAAGTAATATTCTCTGCATAAATAATTTTGATAACAGTTCTGGAAGTAAGATTCCGTTGTTTACAATACGTCCAGTTTTTTTCCAACTTCGGTAAATGCTTCAATGGCTTTGTCGAGATGCTCTTTTTCGTGAACCGCGGAAATCTGAACCCGAATCCTTGCTTGTCCTTTTGGAACCACAGGATAATAGAATCCGATAACGTAAATCCCTTTTTCTAACAGTTTTTCGGCGAATCTTTGTGCTGTTTTTGCATCATATAACATTATTGGTACTATAGGATGCTCGCCCGGTTTTATATCGAAGCCTCTGCTTGTCATTTCATCCCTGAAATAACGTGTACTGTTTTCCAGTTTGTCGCGCAACTCTGTGGTTTCGCTCAATAAATTTAGCACTTCAATGGATGCGCCCACAATAGATGGTGCCACTGTATTTGAAAACAGATATGGACGCGAACGTTGTCTGAGCATATCTACAATTTCTTTACGGGCAGAGGTAAATCCACCTGAAGCCCCGCCAAGAGCCTTTCCAAGAGTTCCTGTAATGATGTCGACTCGGTCTATCACATTCTTCAATTCATGAACCCCCCGGCCTTTTTTTCCGATAAATCCGGTAGAATGACATTCATCTGTCATTACCAAAGCATCGTATTTATCTGCGAGGTCACAAATAGCATCTAACTGCGCGATGGTGCCATCCATTGAGAAAACGCCATCGGTTGCAATGATTCGGTACCGGGTGTCTGAGGCTTCTTTTAGTTTTTCCTCGAGGTCAGCCATATCATTGTGCTTATAAACATATCGGGATGCTTTGCATAAACGAACTCCATCAATAATTGAAGCGTGATTCAGAGCGTCTGAAATAATGGCATCTTCTTTCCCGAAAAGCGGTTCAAAAAGCCCACCGTTAGCATCAAATGCGGCTGCATAAAGAATGGTGTCTTCCATCCCAAGGAATTCAGATATTTTTTCTTCCAGCTGCTTGTGGATACTCTGAGTACCGCAAATAAACCGAACAGATGAAAGTCCGTATCCAAATTCATCGATGGTTTTCTTTGCAGCTTTTATAACTCTGGGATGCGACGATAAACCAAGGTAATTATTGGCGCAAAAATTGATGACATCACCACCTTGTTCGGTATTGATTACTGCGCTTTGAGGTGTAGTAATTACACGCTCATTTTTATATAAGCCGTCGTTCTTAATTTGTTCTAATTCGCCCTGCAGGCCTTTTTTTAAAGATGTATACATGTTGTATCTTTTAATTTAACAGTCGATGCTTTTGCATTAAAAGGTAGGGCTTTTTACCCTTATCAGAAAATGTTTTAGGGGATGGGATTCGACATCCATAAAATAAATTAATCCCGCAAAATCCTGCTGTTTTTTAATCCGCATTATATATCTTTAAATCAAATGAACAGACTGAGAATTGTTTTTGTTATTTTCCACATAAACATGCTGTGAGAATCGTCTACGAATCTTTTTTTGAGATTCAATAATATCCCCAAAAACTGTGAATTGATGCAGTTAGTTATTGAAATGGATTTTATTTTTGGGGATGACAACCAATCTCACTCATCATCTTAAATACAAGTCATTAACACTTATTTATTTTGATTACATCTGCAAAACCAAAGAAAAGCTATGATTTTCCCTCAGCGAAAGGGTATTTCGGGAAATTCGGCGGTAAGTTTGTGCCGGAAATTCTGATTCCGGCCATTGAGGAACTTGAAATCGCGTACAACGAAGCCAAAAATGATGAGAATTTTAAGAAGGAGCGGCTTTTTCATCTTCGTGAATATGTTGGCAGGCCTACACCGCTGACTTTTGCCAACCGATTGACATCCCACTATGGCACCGGAAAAATTTATCTGAAGCGAGAGGATTTATGTCATACCGGGGCGCATAAAATCAATAATACCATCGGGCAGGTGATGCTTGCTCAGCGAATGGGTAAAAAACGTATTATTGCCGAAACCGGAGCGGGTCAGCATGGAGTTGCAACGGCGACTGTTTGTGCGAAATTCGACCTGGAGTGCATTGTTTACATGGGCGAAGAAGACATGCGCAGGCAAAAGCTGAATGTAGACAGAATGCGGCTGCTTGGAGCAGAGGTGCGGTCAGTTACCAGTGGGTCGCGTACGCTTAAAGACGCCACAAATGAAGCTATAAGAGACTGGGTTACGAATGTGCATGATACGTTTTATATCATTGGCTCAGCAGTAGGGCCGCATCCGTATCCGATGATGGTAAGAGATTTCCACGATGTAATAGGACTCGAAACTGAACAGCAAATTCTGGAAAAAGAAGGGCGCTTGCCAGACTATGTTCTTGCTTGTGTCGGGGGTGGTTCAAATGCAATTGGCATTTTTTACCGCTTTGTAGAACACGAAGATATAAAGCTCATTGGCATTGAAGCTGCCGGCGAAGGCGCACTCACTAACCGGACTGCCGCTACGTTTGCGCAGGGTAAACCCGGTGTTTTGCATGGTTCGCTGAGCTATCTTCTTCAAACCGGACAAGGCCAGGTTGCATTGGCGCATTCCATTAGTGCAGGACTCGATTATCCCGGTGTGGGTCCAGAACACGCCCATTTATTCGATACGGGAAGGGTAAAATACGTTCCTGTAACGGATACCGAAGCTATGGATGCCGTCAGAAGGACATCTGAACTCGAAGGCATAATACCGGCTATTGAAACGGCACACGCCATGGCCTGGCTTGAAACGCTGATGCCTGAATTATCTAAAGATGATATTGTTGTAATCAATTGCAGTGGCAGAGGAGATAAAGATATGGGCACAATTTCAGAATATTTTTATCCCCAAGATAATGGAGGTACAAAATGAAAGAGGTAATGACAAAAAACCGGTTGAAAGAAGCGTTCGAAAAAGTGAATCCGGGCGAAAAAATCATGAACCTGTTCATAACTGCGGGTTTTCCGGCGATTGATGATACGGCCGATTTAATTCTGAATTACGAGAAAAACGGAGCGAATATCATTGAATTGGGGATGCCTTTCAGCGACCCGCTGGCAGATGGCCCGACTATCCAATACTCAAGCGAAGTTGCCATCAGCAATGGGTTAACGATGGATAATATTTTTGATATCGTCAAAAAGGTGAGAGCATCCTCAGATATCCCTGTTGTTTTGATGGGATATTTGAATCCGCTTTTGAATTATGGTTTGGATGAATTTTTCCAAAAAGCCGAAAACTCCGGGGTTGACGGTCTCATTTTGCCAGATGTACCGGTAGAAGAATCCGACATTATCAACGATTTGGCTTTGAAACACCATGTGCCGTTGATTTATTTGGTGGCACCTAACAGTTCAGACGAGCGTATGCGGCTTGTGGATGAGAAATCGAACGGGTTTGTGTATTGTGTTTCTGTTACGGGGATTACAGGTGCCAGAAAAGGCGAGGAGGTTCAGGATTCAGTAAATCGCTTCATTGAGCGGGTGAATAAAAACATCAAAAATAATCCTGTTTTAGTAGGGTTTGGGATTAGCTCCCATGCAGATGCCATGAATATATCAGCCAAAACAGATGGATTTGTAGTGGGGAGTGCATTGATAAATAACATCAGGTCTGTTCATCCCCAAAAAAACTGGAAAGAAGAGCATTTTAAGTTTGTTCGTTCGCTAAAGTATGGTTCTTGATTTCATTTAAGATATCATATTTAAATTTTTATATTTACAGGAAGTCCTGAAATTTTATATTTAGTTAGGCGTTTAAAAACACAATAGAACCTACAACTACAGCGCTTTGCTGCCCTAAAAAGTACAGCTATGAAAAAGCAACTCTTATTTCTGTTCATTTCTGCATTAACACTTACCACGCTTTCAGCCTGCGAAACAGATTTCAGGCCTGAAGCAAAAGGTGGATTCAGTGAAGTTTTGGTTGTCATGGACTCGTCTATGGTAAACAGTAAAACGGCTGAAGCACTCAGAAATACATTTGGAGCGCCCATGAGGACGCTACCACGTCCTGAATCTCGTTTCGATCTTATTTTCAGGGATCTCAGAACAACACAGGACATGGATTTGATGCAGAGTCATAAAAATGTAATGATTGTTGCTACTTTAGATGAGGATACAAATGCCGGTACATATATGCGCTCAATTCTTTCTGAAAGTGTTAAAGAAAGCGTAAGGCAGGGCAGAAGTTTCTATTTTACTCATGAAGATCTGTGGGCAAGAAATCAGTGGGTACTTATTCTTACATCAAATTCTGATGAAGAACTGGCTGATAAAATTATAAATAATGAAAATCGACTGATGGCAAACCTGCAAGAAAAAGAGCTTGAGCGTTGGCACAACTACGTTTACAGACGCGCCGAACAGGTAGATTTATCTAATGAGATTCTTGAGCGTCACGGCTGGACTTTCCGTATACAGCATGATTATCGTGTTGGTGTGGATACCCTGAATTTTATGTCGCTCAGAAGATTTTTGCATGATAATGACCGCTGGATTTGGGTTTGGTGGAAGGATGACTTCCATGATTTTGATGAAATTGATAAAGAGTGGATTAACAATACCCGCGACAGCCTGAATCAGCATTTTATTAAAGGTTCTGTTGATGAAAAATTTGTTTCTACAGAATATCGTACACCCATAGAACATAAGTTTTTAAACTTTAATGGGAAAAATGCCTTTGAAACCCGCGGCAGATGGAGAATGGAAAACGATTTGATGGGTGGACCATTTGTTAATTACACGTTCTTTGATGAGGAAAATAGCCGCTTATTTATGATGGAATTCTCTCAATTCGCTCCAAGATGGGATCAAAGAAGATTCGTTTACCAATTCGAAGCTATGGCACGAACTTTTGTATCTGACCCATCAGCAAAAGTTGAAGAAGGCGATCCGTCTTAATCGTTTTGTAAATAGTGGTTTATGAAACACTAAGACTCCAAGACACAAAGTTCACGATGAGTGTTAGTTATGAGCCATCCAGCCAAGGCTTGCTCTTTCTAAACCACTAAGAAACAAGAAGTCCCCAAATTAAACAATTACTTGTGGCCTTAGTTAACTTCTTGGTTTGGTGTAATTGTACAAATTATCACACACTTACAATCTTCGTG
>SLDG01000036.1 GCA_007125355.1 Balneolales bacterium
AAACTGACAAAGCCACTTTCTGAATTCCAAAGCGGGTTAAAGAAAATTTCGAGTGGCAACCTCGACACTATGATTCCCGTTACCAGCAATGACGAAATCGGGGAGCTTGCGGATGCCTACAACCAAATGGTTAAAGACCTGAAAAAAGTACGCGAAGAGCTGGCACTTGCCGAACGCGACGCCGCGTGGAGCGAAATGGCACGGCAAATTGCGCACGAAATCAAAAATCCGCTCACACCCATGAAGCTCAACATTCAGCATCTGCAGCGACAAGTTGCTAACGGCAATAAATCCGTCGAAGACCTGAAGCCACTTATTGAACGCATCAGCGGAACATTAATCAATCAGATTGAATCTCTGAGCACAATTTCTTCAGACTTCTCAAAATTCGCCAAGCCGGTGACCGGTGTGTATGAAAAAACCGATTTGAGGCGAATTGTAACGCAAGTAATAAGCTTATTTGATAATTATGAGCAGCTCACCATTCGCTTTGAACCTTTCGAAGAACCTGTGATGGTTGTGGTGATTGCAGATGAAATTAACAGGGTATTAATCAATTTGATAAAAAACAGCATCGAAGCCAGCGAAAACCATGCTGAGGTTGATATTCTCTTGGAAAGAAACTCCGATTCAGTTTCACTTTTCATTACCGATAAAGGTTCCGGGATTTCGGCTGAGAATAGCGAAAAAATCTTTACCCCAAACTTTTCTACCAAAACCAGCGGAACCGGGCTCGGACTTGCCATTTGCAAAAAAATTATGGAAGCTCACAAAGGCAGTATTCATTTCTCATCATCCAACGGCAACGGAACAACATTCCGGCTCAATCTGCCCCTTGCCGACAACAAGACAGGTTAGAACATTTCATTGGTTAAAATTCTCAGTACATCTTCCCCATCCGGCTTCCAACTAATGGGCGGGCGCTGAGCCTCCGATAAAGGTTCACAATCGGGCACATCCACATTCGAATACATCGACTGAATAACGTGTCCCGAGTTTTGCCTGAAAGCTTTCATTTCCTCAATCGTTGCTTTGGTTACCGTTACAACACCGTCTTTTTTCAATTCGGGAGCGCCCGCCTCCAACAACAAATTCCCGATATTTTTGAAGTCTTTTTGAATGGCAAAGTTATAGGCTCCTCTGAAATCGAGTGCAGGAAGTGTTTTATTTTCAGGGGGATTTTCTTCCAGATACGACTCAGCAGACTCAGCAATTTTTTGCAATATCATAGCAGGCTCAGCTGATGTAAAAACACAAGCAACAGAACGGCACCCTTTGCCATCGTAACGAAATATCGCTTCTGTGAGAGTATCCCAACTGCCGGCCTTTGGCTCGAACCAAGCTACTGATGCATGAGCTGTTCGAATTACTTTTTTAGTTTTAGGATGAAGCCACCCGAGCTCATTCAGGGCATCAAGCACGTTTGGTACACTTTTATCAGAGCCGCTGAAAAGTACAATATCTGTTTTTTCCAAAGGAATTTCGTGGAGATTCACTGACCAATAGATTTTCTCTTCTTTGAAGATTTTTTGGACAGTTTGCAAAAAAGACGCCGGCAGATATGGATCTTTCCTGGAAAGTTTACCGAAATATCGGTTCCCGGAAAGTAACACAGCCAGAATATCCTGAAAGCCAACCAACGGCAAATTTCCTGCATGCAAACAAAGAACATCTTTTACCTGCACAGAATTACTTCCTGAAACTGATTTACGAAACCAATCCAAAAGTGCGTCTTTATTAATTGACTCTCGAACATGATTGAGGGCAAAAATTACATCCCCCCTCTGAAACAATCCTTCCTTTGCTGTTTTTTCAACGGCTGCTTCAAGCAAACCGGAATCATCATCAAGCCACAAGTTGACAATTTCTGATATAAGCTCAGCTCTTTTTTCTATGTTTAAAATTATCTGCAAAGATTTCAATCCTGATCAATTAAAAAATTACATCCCCTCAAATTCTCCGGCTCAAATCGCCCCAAAACCTGAAATGCCTCCCCCTTCTTCACTCCTTTATCACCCGTCAGTAAAAAACTGCATGAATGAAGATTCGCAAGGTCAATAATCCCCAATAAACCCTCTTCACCATCAGGCAACTGAATTAATGGATTTTGAGGATCCCGGATTGAAACGTTCAGCCAGGGCGGACAATAAAACCAGCCATCATTGCCCGAATAGGCCTGACTCAGCATTTCCGTCATTCCGTATTCCGAGTGTACACTTTTCTCAGGTATCTTAAATGCTTCTGAGAGCCGTTTATGCAAATCATCACGACTCATTTCACGGCGATACGTCTTCATTCCGCCGGTTTCTATAATGATGGAGTTCTCCGGCAGTTTTACAGGATGTTTTTCTGCCAAATCCAATAATCCAAAAGCAGCACCAAAGAGTATAAGCCGATTGCTCTTTTCGCTAACTTTTCGGATTAGTTCAGTGTCTATCGGTTGATTCAATTTCAGGAAACGGCTCAGTCCGGTTTTGTCACTTTCGATAAGAGTTCTAAGCATCCAAATTAGAGAAGAATGGGGATTTTCATTGTATCCCGGAGTGTAACAAAGAAATGAAAAATCATGAGTTTCATAAAAATAGCGCATTCCCTCAAGAATGGATGTTCTGTACAGAGAAACATCCCTGACATAATGCACAGAACGCTTCATTCCGGTGGTGCCACTACTCCTGAATTCCAGATCTGCGCTTTCCGGTTCACCGATAACCGCATCCCGAAAAGCCTCAACGGGCAGTAAAGGAACAGATTCGGGATCAGGAATTGAATTGGCATCAACTTTTAAAGCTTCACAAAAACGCCTGTAAACAGGTTGATGTTCAAGCTGATATCGAAACACCGATTCCATCTTTTGAGAAAAAGTAATAGTGGGATCGAAAATATCCTGGGGATTCATCATTACAGAGAAATTAAGAAGGCTTGTTCAATCAGAAAAGCCGGTATTTTTTTGACCAAATAACCAAGACTCAAAGTCACGAAGCAGGGTGAATATAAGAATCTGTCATTTCGAACGCAGACATGTTGCGATTAGCAAAAAATTGGAGAATTGAACAGATGAAAGATTCTAATCAAGTATCAGAAATATAAAAAACCTCGAGTCTATAATCGATTAAATGTGTGCTTGGAGGGATTTTCTTTTCGGGTTAATTTCCTGTTATTAATTTTCCCGATAGTAGTTGATGAAACGCGAGTTAACTTGAGTTGAATTCGCACACATTTTTTAGTAAAAAAGAAAGAATTATAATGTCAAAAATATCACGAAAAATCAGGTTTTTAGGAATTTCTAATAGAGAAAGTGTCAATTATTTGAAGCTCGCTTTCCTTGAATTTTTTCTATTGATTATCGGGATTCTTATTGCGCTTCAGGTAAATAATTGGAATGAACAACGCAAAAAAGAAAATCTGAAGCAAACCTATGTGAGCGCATTAATTACAGACCTTGAAGAAGACATCCGGAATATTCAGGATGCTATGACACTTTTTGAGAGCCAAATAGACGACATGAATGTAATGAGGGAGCGCCTCATTAGCGAATATGCCACAGCAGATACTCTTCTGGCAATTTCAGTCAATGAAGCAGAATTTGGGATGCCTCCTTTTGTAACCTATAACTTGAATACATTTCTTACAATGCAGTCGACGGGAAACATTGACCTGCTAAGATTTGAAACGATTGAGAGGATGAGGTCAATCCACAGATTACATGATCAGGAGTTGTACTACAGAAATGGGAATATGGACATCCTTAAAGCCCTTTTGACCGACTATTTAAATCTTGCACCTATGCCTTACTCTATGTTGTCCGGTAGCCGGCTCATGCAAAATGCTTTAACTTCGATTGATAAAGACGAGCTTACCATACTGTTGAACAACTATTTTACCATGAAAATGTTTGCTTTG
This sequence comes from Balneolales bacterium, assembly GCA_007125355.1. Classification (GTDB taxonomy): domain Bacteria; phylum Bacteroidota; class Rhodothermia; order Balneolales; family Cyclonatronaceae; genus SLDG01. The sequence goes on from SLDG01000036.1 coordinate 3,901, forward strand.
TCAAACAGCATCCATTTTTATGAGCTCATCAAAGACGAATCTCATCTACTTATTGAGTTAATGCAAGAAACCGAGAATCGAGGCTGGTGATTTGTCAAGGGTGTGCTGTCTAAAAAGACCTGTCAGGTTTTCACGCTTAGGTAGTCATTTAGAATAATATGACCCTTAAAACCTTACAGGTCTGCGGCATATTAAACTTGACTTGACACTAAAAGTATTTTTCAACCAAGTTTGCAAGGGCCTGATATTCTGCATCGGCGCCTCGCGTACCCGAACCATGACTAACCAGACTGCCATCCGGGGCAATAATTATTTTATAAGGGATTGCTCTAATTCCAAGTTGACGCGACAATCTGCCAGCTTCCACATATATGAAGTCATAGTCATGTTCGGCAGCAAATTTCCTCACATCTTCAGCTGAATTTGACCAACCCGGGGTAGCCGCCAACACTACTATCTTATCAGGAAAATCATCTATAGCCCTCTGAAAACCAGGGAAAGTGATCAAACATGGTGTACACCAGGTTTCCCAAAAATCTAACACCACAATTTTTCCTTCAAAATCAGCTATTGAGTGTCTTCCACCCAAAAAAGATGAAAATCGGGTATTAACAATTTCCTCTAAATTATCTTCAACAGTTATTCTATTAGAAGAGCCACATGATGCAAGAAAGAACATTATTGCCGGTATGAGCATTACCGAGACGAGAATACGATTTTTCATAACTAACACTGTTTAATAATTATCTTTTGTTTAAGGTTGTAATATTATACTAAATATTTAGAAGAAAAATCAGGCAAATCCCACATGTTTGCAATCTTTATAAAAAATTCCCGGTATGCAAGTTTTACAGAAGAATCTCTGCGTAAATCCGCGTGCCATTCTTCAATTTTCTGTTTCAGCAATGATAATTTGATTCCGGCAAATTATTTTCAGATTATTAATCTCCGAAAATTTGATTCCATCCCATACTTCATAAACCATCAATTACATAAACAACGGGTCTCCTCCATGCTTCGACTGCTCTTTTTTATAAGCACCCTTCTCGCTGCTTCTTCTGTTTTTGGTCAGGATGATACAGTGCGCTTCACCATTCTGCACACAAACGATGAACACTCTATCCTCATGCCGATTCCAATGGTGGATTATCATCCTGAATACGAGAATCCCACTTATGGGGGATTTGCCCGGCTGGCGACCAAAGTAAAAGAAATCCGCGAAC
>SLDG01000111.1 GCA_007125355.1 Balneolales bacterium
AAAAACTGGCTGCTTCGTATGGAAATTCTCGAGCTGTTAAACAAAAATACCAACGGTTCCGGCGAAAATCTGAGAACCAAACTGCAATCTCAGCTCGAAGCTCTGAAATCGCACTCAGACCAATACGATGATGTTATCACCGCCGGTCTGGAGAGTTTGGTTTGATTGGTGGGTTTAGTGTCTTAGAATTCAAGTTTTCACCAAATTTGGCAGAATGCTAATAATTGAGTCAACATTAGCTTGGCTCTGGATTCTCCAGGTTAAGGCATTCTAAACAAACTAAAAACTAATAAATCCCGAAGGGATGACAAGATTATAGAAAATAAATTAACCAATCAAAACCCAACCCCGTAAGGGTGATATAGCAGTATGGCTGGCGCAATTACACAAATTTATATCCAATACAATGGAAAATATTTATTCGAACGGTTGTTGTATTAATACCATCACCCCTTTGGCGTTTAATGGGTCTTTGGGGTGCATGGGTTATAATCTTTACATCCTTCAGGATTAAAAAAGATGACCTGGATAGTAAATTTTAAAAAAACGAGTTTTATGCCGTTTTAGGCCATGGTAGAGACGCAAAATTTTGCGTCTCTACGGGAGGGCCGGGTCAAAATGGGTGGATCTATGCATTTGAAAACAATGAATTGGCGAGCACGTTCTGAGCATAGGCGAAGAAAATCTGGCAGTAATTTTATCCCTATTGTAAATCACACACCGTTTATCCGCACATAATGCACATAAATTAAAATTCATTCCCGGGCCAAAATCACTCCCCATCCCAAATAAACATTTCACAAAAGAGTACTAATTGGCTATTTTCCCATCGTTGATATCGACAAAAACATCTTGATATAAAGAAAAAACGGTTTACATGGCAGATTCTCTAAAACGGACTATTTTAATCACCGGCGGAAGCAGAGGCATTGGCAGAGAAATTGCCATAAAAATGGCGGAAGATGGCCACACCGTTTTTGTAACATCGCGTTCGGCTGAAAAGCTGGATGATCTCAAAAACAGATTTCCCGATTCGCTACATCCCATAGAATCGGATTTATCTAATCAGAATGAAGTAAATAAAGTAGTGGATTCCGTAACTGCCAACGCATCATCTTTGGATGTTTTGATAAACAACGCCGGCTCACTCATTATCAAGCCGTTTAAAGACACTTCTGACGAAGATTGGTACGCGCAACTGGGATGTAATCTTATGGCGCCGGTCAGGTTAATACGCTCTCTGTTGGGGCTCATGAAACCCGGCAGCCATATTGTGAATATCGGCAGTATGGGTGGATTTCAGGGGAGTTCAAAGTTTGCCGGATTAGCTGCTTATTCTGTCTCTAAAGGCGGGCTCTCCCTTTTAACCGAATGTCTCTCAGCAGAGTTTGTGGAACAAGGAGTAGCTGTTAACTGCCTGTGTTTGGGAGCTGTGCAGACAGAAATGTTAAATGCTGCTTTCCCCGGTTTAAAAGCACCCGTTAATCCGCCGGAAATGGCCGATTTTATAAATAATTTTGCTTTAAACGGACAAAATTTTTTTAATGGAAAAGTTTTACCGGTATCTTTAGCAGACCCTAAATAAAAATTATACTAAATCGAATGAAAAAAGCGAATCTGTTTCTCACTTTATTTATCTGTATAGGTCTTGCAGCGTCGCCTGCGGCTAACGCTCAACAATTACAAACCATGTTTGGTAATACAGCATTTGGTGCCGCAACCGGTGCTGCGCTTGGTGGAGCAACTATGGCACTACAAAATTCTGGAGCTGGAAATCCGATTACATTCGGAATCGGTGCAGGAATTTTGGGTGGTGTAGGAATCGGTGCCTACGATTTAACGTATCATCGGGACGCAGGTGCTGTATCTGGTTTATTTAATACCATGCCTTTGACCGGTGCTATTATTTTACTCGATACTGCGTATGGTGCAGGTGCCGGAGCGCTTGTCGGAATTGCATTTACGCTAATGGGTGCCGGAGATTTTGTTGATGGTTTAAGAATCGGTGCGGGAGTTGGTGCATGGGCCGGTTTTGCATTTGGTCTCATAGATGCATTCTATTTCACGCGTCAAAGCTCAGGGGATGATATGTTTTTCGATTATGGTAACCTGCCGGGCCTCAACGGAGACAGTGGCGATAAAATAGCAGCCGGTTTTCTGAATATCCATAACGATGACACTGTTTCAGTAACGCTCATCAACCCTGTTTTTGTAGATTATAACGATTACGGTGTCGAAAGAAACTCATTCGGCATTGAAGCTTTCAGAATGCGGGTTAATTTGTAAGATTTATTCTGGTTTAAAAACCACGAAGACTCGAAGTCACGAATGACGGTTTTATAAAGCTCTTGTTTTGGCTGCATTAGTCAGGTTAAATACCGTCTTTTCTTGAACCTTGCCTGCAGCAGGCAGGCACAAAGTCCCGAAGACCCGAAGTTGTGGTTACATTATGCAGTTGTTTTATGAAATAAAAGTCTGAATAATCTTCGGCTTAGTACAAATTGCGGCTAAAACCTTTAGAGGAAATTTTCAATTTCCAATCTTCAATTTTCATTTGAAAAGTCCCGCAACCTGCAACTTCCTTCCTCATCTTTTACCATTCTTGATGTTTTCTTAATAGTAAAAAATCGAGATTCTTTTATATTAGGAGCATTGTAATTTTTAACTAAACAGGATTTTCCATGGAGCCGAAGAATAAATCACAATTTAACAGACGAGACTTCTTAAAAACCGGTGCATTATCCGGGTTATTTCTTGGAACAGCGGGGTTAGCATCGTGTGCAACAAATGGTTCGCAGCGTTCTTACAAAGGCCGGGTCAAGAATATCATCTTTATGGTAAGCGATGGGATGAGTCATGGTACATTACAGTTAGCCGACCTGATGCGCAGAAGAAAAGAAGGACGTGCTTCCGAGTGGATTCGCCTGTATGAAGAAAATAAACTGAATCGCGGTTTGATGGATATGACAACCGGTAGCTCTAATGTTCCTGATTCTGCAGCCGCGGCTTCATCGTGGGGTAGCGGTGTACGAATTACCAACGGATCGGTTAATATGATGGATGATGGAACTGCCCTGAATTCAGTTGTGCCTATATTCAGAGATGCCGGCCGAAAAACCGGCTTGGTTACTACTACAAGAATCACCCACGCAACGCCGGCCGGATTTTGTGCAAGCGTTCAGAGCAGAGGCATGGAAGATGAGATTGCTCAGCAATACCTTGAGCGTCAACCTGATGTTTTAATGGGTGGCGGACACGTTCATTTTGATGCTTCTACAAGGGGAGACGGGCGTGATTTATATACAAAATTTGCTGATACAGGATATAAAATTGCACGTAAAAAAGCTGATTTAGCGGGAATAGGTAATGGATTTCAAAAAATTCTTGGGATTTTTGCAGATCATCATTTGCCATACACCCTTGATCATGTAAACACGCCTGATTTACTCGAAAATGTTCCTACACTTGCTGAAATGACTAAGCAGGCTATCGAGTCTTTACATGCTTCAGGTAGTGGCTTTCTTCTACAGGTTGAAGGCGGCCGTGTTGACCATGCCGCACACGGTATGGATGCTTCAGGTCTGGTGTATGATCAAATTGCTTTCGATGATGCCATTGAAGAAGCATTTAAATTCTATGAGGCGCATCCTGATGAAACACTTCTCATCATTACCACAGATCATGGTAATGCTAACCCGGGATTGAATGGAGTTGGCAGTGGTTACAGCGATTCTGTACCTAATTTTGATAAAATACAGACCTTTAAGCATACCAATAACTGGGTGCTTAGCGAGTTCAGGGATACGGTACCTTCGATATCTCAAATCAGAGAACGTATTGAATATGCAACCGGCATAGATGTGTCAAGTGAACATGCTGATTTCCTCAGAAGAGCATTAAATAATGAGCGGGTTGCGGCGTACGATATGAGAAATAGACCTTGGGCCACACTTGGTGAAATAATGTCGAACTACATTTCTGTGGCCTTTGTGGGCACGGCTCACACAGCGGATTACGTAGAGCTTGCATCTGCCGGCCCCGGAAGCGAAACTCTGGGTCCATTCACGAAAAACACAGACCTCTTCAACCTGATGTTGTCCGCTGCCGGAATTTCGGTGAGTGAGGTAACACAAGTCTGAGGTTCAAAGCTTGAAGTTGAGTAAAAAGCAATTAAGAGCTGAGTTACTCCGACAAAGATCGGCTCTTAACAGGGACGAATTTGAGCTTTACTCAAAACAGGTTTGTAATGCGCTTATCGAATCAGAGGAATTCAATCAGTCAGAAGTCATTCATTGCTATGTACCCATCATTTCCAGAAATGAGTTGAATACATTTCACATTCTGGAAGAATCTCTGAGTCGTGGGAAAAAGCTGGTTGTACCCCGAATTAAATCAGGAACAACGGATTTAGACCATGTATGGCTAAAAAGTCTTGATGTTTTAAAACCAAACAAATGGGGTGTTCCTGAGCCGGAATCAGGGGGAATGGTTGATTTATCTGAGTTGCAGTTAATTCTTGTTCCGGTGGTTGGATGTGATGTGCACAGAAACCGAATCGGCTACGGTAAGGGTTTTTATGATCGTTTTCTGGCTGAAGTTACGTGTCCCGCATTTGGGCTCACATTCGAGCAGTCTGTTTGTCCGGAAATCCCCATTGAACAGCATGATATAAAGCTGGACAGAATTTTTACGGAAAAACGAATCATTTAGCTGATGATTTCGTAAATTCAGCTTATGAGTACACAGCAAAAAAACCAAACATCAAACAGGCTTGAAGAGCAATTTGACATTTCAGATGAACATCTGGAAAGTGCATATCGCGATTTCATCACTGAAAAGCCTAAACAAAAAGCAGATAAAGGGCTTGTAAACTTTGCCACTGTCAGCGGTGGTATTATGCTTGTTCTCGCTTTATTTGCATTCCTTCAGCATCTTGGAATAAATATCGGTCCGGATATTTCTTTGATGATGCATGTAATGCCGCTGGTCGGTGGTTTACTCGTGTTAATCATGGGTTTGGGATGGTTCAAGAGAAGAAAGAAGAAACGTAAGGCAAAGAAAGAAGAAATCCCCGAGTTCAAATATGCCAATACGAGGAAAAAGCAAAAAGACCAATCCATTGG
>SLDG01000078.1 GCA_007125355.1 Balneolales bacterium
GCTTATGCAACGCATCTACAGTGATGCAGCTCCAAAATCTTCGGCCACAGTTCAAATAATTGCCGCGATGGTCGAATTCCAGCCTGATGACAATCGATTTACCTCAGGCAACGGTACATTCTACCTTGATTATCTCGATCGCGATGACATCGCAATCGGGCCGCTTCCCCATGATCAGGGTTATTTCGAAGCACATCTGGAATTTGCCAGAAACTATTTTGCAGAGGCTTCGAACGGTATGCTCGACATAGAATATCTCGTACTCCCCGAAGTGTATCGCCTGCCAAATGAAATGAAAGAGTACTCCCCAACCGGTCCTGACGATTCAGAAAACTTCCGGCTCGGAAATCTGGCGGCAGATGCGTGGCAACTTATAGCACAATCTGCCTTGCCCGATTTAAGCGGTTTTGATCCCGATAATACGCTGTTTATCATTTTCCATGCAGGTGCAGGGCGCGACATTGAACTTACAGGCACAACATTAAACAACACCCCGCAGGATATCCCCTCCGTTTATCTCAGTAAAGCGGCCATTGGCAGGCTTATTAACAACCCAGATTTTAATGGATTCCCCCTTGGGGATTTAAATGTAACCAATACAGCTATTTTGCCTCAAACACAATCAAGAGCCGGTGAGGATGTTACAGGTGCCGAATTTGTACTTGAGTTGTCTATTAACGGAATCCTTGTCGCCAACATAGGCAGTTTTTTGGGATTACCCGACCTTTTCAATACCGAAACAGGCTCATCCGGGATTGGGCGTTTCGGATTGATGGATGGTGCCGGTATTTTTTCTTACTACGGGATGTTTCCACCGCTCCCATCAGCCTGGGAGAGAATTTTTCTGGGATGGGATGAAGCCTTCGATATTGATTTGGATGAATCCCAAACCATAGATTTGCCGGCGATTTCAACGACAAACGCTCCATCTGTGGCAAGACACAGAATCTCTGCGGATGAATATTTTTTAGTAGAAAATCGTCATCGTGATCCGGATGATACCGGTGTAACACTCACCTTTCGTCTGCCCGACGGTTCTATTGAAACACGCACCATTACAAACGATGAAGAGCGATTTAACCCCTTTGACCAAAGGCGGTATGATGAAATTCTACCAGCCGGTGTACTAATTAACGTCTCAAACTTCGACTGGAGCCTGCCCGGAGGATTAGATGCCGGAGAAGACCAAATTACAGGCACAGATGATGACCGTTTGCTAAACGGTGGTATTTTAATTTGGCACATAGACGAAGCCGTAATCCGTGCCAAATTTGATGATAATTCCATCAACGCGAACCCTGACCGCCCTGGTGTGGCTTTGCAGGAAGCCGATGGCGTACAGGATATCGGCAGGCCTGGCACAACATTTGCCAATTTCGCCAATGGCGGCCCTTTTGATTTCTGGTGGTCAGGTAATGATTTTACCGTTATTACAGCAACCGGACAGCGCATCGTGCTGTATGAAAACCGTTTCGGGGATGACACCTTCCCAAATAACAGAAGCAACACCGGTAGTATTTCCTACTTCGAGTTTTTTGATTTTTCTGATAACCTGTCCGTTGCATCATTCCGGGCAAGGCCGGCAAATCCCGGTATGGCTGAGCTGGTGTTTGAACATCGCTTCGATGGGATGTTCGAATTCGAACGCAATCAGTTTTTAAATTATCCGGTGGGATTGCAATGGTATGAATCGGATAATCGCTCTTTTATACTTATCCCCGGCCGTGACCAACTCTATGCCATAGAAACCGACGAGAATGGTATCCCCAAAAAAGATAACATTTTTGAATTCCCACAAACCTCAGATGTCCAGATATATTCCGGGGACGTTTTTGTAAAAGCATGGCAGGAAAATAACGAAATTGTGGTGCAGGCATGGGAATGGAATGAGGGCATCGGCAATTTTCAGCTGGCGTGGGAAAACGAAGTAGATGGAACCCTTTCGGGTATACTCTCATCATCAGATGGAGCCACTTTGGATGTTGATGGCACACCGTTTCGCTTTAATCTCAATGATGGATCAGTTTCTGAGATTTCGGGCGGATTCCAGCAATCAGGTACGCTTGATGGAGTAAGTGTGAGTATTACAGGCGACATTCTAACATTCAGCAGCGGTCGTGAAATTATGCTTGGCAGTTTAGCGGATTCTGAACGACAATACGCCGGAATGGCACGTATTGAAAGCAACAATCCCTCGGCAGCTTTTTTAATCAGGGATGACAGCTTCAGCCTGCTTTCCCAGACCTCAGCGGATGAAGACCGGCTAATTATGGAATCGGGTGCATTTTCATGGCCGGCTATGGCCGATTTTAACGGAGACGGCTTGCTGGATTTTCTCTTTATAAATGTTAAAGAAAACAGCCTCGATGCCCGAAATATAAACAGTGCCCGCCTGTGGAATTTCCCAAAAGACGCGCCCGAAGGTTTAACGTACACCGGAGTGCCGCTTCTTTCAGATATTACCGGAAATGGGGAACAGGAAATTATCCTTACTGCTAAAGACAGCCTTTCGATAACCATCAGAGCGTATAATAAAAACTTGCAATTGTTAGATGGTTTCCCCCTTTATGTGGGTTCTCTTGGGCAATCTGGCGCGGAGTCCTCTCCACCGTATATGTTCTTCAATGGAAATAACCTCTACACTATTGCCAACACGGGCGATATGAAAGTTTGGCGGTTTGATGATATGCTGGAAACTTCATGGCCGACAGCATATGGTTCAGCAGAAGGAAATAAAGTAACCGGTATTGTTGGTGATGCCGCTACTCCGCAGCCCGGTATCACACTGCTCAACAGAGAGGAAACCTACAATTGGCCCAATCCCGCAAGAGACCACACCTATCTGCGCTTTGAAACCAATGGCGAGGCCGAGATTGAAATTACTGTAATAACCATGAACGGTAACAGGCTCTTCGAAGCCAGAGAACATTCAAGAGGCGGCGCGCCACAGGAGGTGTTCATCAACACATCTTCGTGGAGTAGCGGAGTGTACTACGCGAGAGTTAAAGCCACTCAAAACAACCGTTCAGAAACAAGACTCATTAAAATAGCGGTAATGCAATGAAAGGCTTCTATTCACATATCCTCAGTTTTTTCATAAAAGTGACATTGCTGCTATGGGCCGGCACCGGCTTAACCGCTGTAAATTTGTCCGCCCAGCAAAGTCCGGCGTTTCTCAGCTATCCCCACAGCCATCTTGACTGGTACACCATTGAAAGCGAACGCTTTTTGATTCATTTTCAGGAAGGAAATGACCGTCCGGCAAGAATTATATCCCGTATATCTGAAGAAATTTGGGATGAAGTAACTACGCTCTACGATTACGAACCGGATATTCAAATCAGCCTCATTCTTATCGACCGAGAAGACTATTCTAACGGAGCAGCCTATTTTTTCGATAACAAAATTGAGATTTGGCTTCCATCACTCGATACGCCTTTCAGGGGCACAACCGATTGGCTCAGAAACGTAATCACTCATGAATTTGTCCATATTGTACAAATTCAGGCATCACTGAGCGGAAGTCGCAAGCGTCCGGTTACGTATTTGCAATGGTTGTCTTACGAAGATGTTCGGCGTCCTGATGTATTGTACGGGTATCCATCTGGCATTATCAGCTATCCTTTTACGATTGTGAGTGTGCCGGCTTGGTTCGCTGAAGGCACCGCGCAGTTTATGCGTAAAGATTTACACTACGACTACTGGGACAGCCACCGTGACATGCTGCTCAGAACGCGCATTCTCGACGGCAAAGAACTTGGGCTCGTGGAAATGGGGCATTTTTCCTCTAAAACCAGCATGGAAAGAGAGCTGGCCTATAACATGGGGTTTTCCTTCACCGAGTATCTTTCCAATCGGTTTGGGGAGCAATCCATTGCTGATATCACAAACGGACTGAAGCGTACCAATGATATAAGAACGGCCATGAGAAGGGTTACCGGAATTGCCGGTGAAGAAATTTACAACAATTGGATTGACAGCCTGCGCACGCACTACCAAAATGCGATGGCCGATTTACGCGAACATCCCTCTGAAACAGTAGAACCAATGGGATTCATAAATTTCAATCCTGTTTTTACGCCAGATGGGAAAATCGCCTATGTAAGTAACAAACCTTTCGATTTTACCCGAACCGCTCTTTTTGTTGTTGATCCCGAAAATGGAGAACAATCTGAACGGCTTGGCATTGGGGATATCAGCCTGGTTTCTGAATACGGTTTTCGCCATAGTTGTGGGATGCATTCTGCTCCGGTAATCAGCAGAATTGGCAATGGATTTGCGTTTTCTCCGGATGGCAGCAAAATTCTGTACAACCGCATCCGTCAGAATCGTTTTGGTGAGACATATAATGACTTTTACCTCTATGACCGCGATAATGAAGACACAGAAAAACTCACTTTTGATGCCCGAATTTCCCAACCGGCCTGGCATCCCGAAGAAAACAAAGTCGCGGCGCTTCAGTTAAAAGACGGTACACAAAATCTGGTGATTTTTGATCTGGAAACAAAAGAAATCACCCAAATAACTTCGATGATGCACGGCGAGCAGTTATTCAATCCTATTTGGGCTGAAAACGGAAATGCCATTATCGCCGCGAAAAACAATCCCACTGGACGCAGAATTGTTCGGATTTCTTTGGAACCCGGCGCTGAAATTACTGATATCCTCGCTTCTCCCGATGTCGATTTCAGAGATCCCTTTATCTCTAATGATGGGAACTATCTCTATTTTTCTGCTGATTTTGGCGGTAAATTCGATCTCTTCCGTAAATCTTTCGACTCGGGTGATATCCAACGTTTGACGGATGTTCGCGGTGGCGCGTTTATGCCGAATGTTTCAGAGAACGGGGATGTACTTTACGCTGAGTTTACTTCTGATGGGTACAAAATCAAGAAAGCTCGCCTTGAGGATATGTTGTCTGTTTTTGGGGATGATGACAGAGAGCTTCGTCCGGCTTTCAGGCCCGATTTAACCCGCAATCCCCTAAACACTTTTGACGATTCCGATATTGATCCTTTCAGTGAAGAAATTTATTCCATCGCCGATACTTCGGCTTATTCGTTTTCACTTGCTA
>SLDG01000135.1 GCA_007125355.1 Balneolales bacterium
TGTGTACATAGATCTGGAATATCCGGATGACATTGCCAAAGTACAAAATCCTGTGCTGTTCTTTAAATCACATGAAAAAGACTGCGTAATTCTTGATGAAATTCACCGTAAGCCTGAATTGTTCCCGATTTTAAGATCAATCATCGATAAAAACAGAATAAATGGCAGATTCGTTATCCTCGGGTCGGCCTCTCCTGCTTTGTTAAGAGAAAGCTCAGAGTCACTGGCAGGCAGAATTTCCTATAATATACTGCATCCGTTCTGCTTGCCCGAAGTTATCGAAAAGACGGGTTGGAAGGACCTATTCATGCGGGGTGGTTTCCCGGGGTCTTTGTTTGCAAAATCAGTCAGGTCGAGTATGAGATGGCGTACGAGTTTTGTGCAGACTTATCTGGAAAGAGAATTGCCGGTTTTGGGCCTGGATAGCGATGTTCGAATTTTACGAAAGTTGCTTATTATGCTCGCTCAAAGTCAGGCCGGTACGCTAAACACACAAACACTGGCCAACTCACTGGGGGTCACGCGGCCAACCGTTGCCCGTTACATCGACTTTATGGAAAAAGCGTATTTGCTTTTCAAAATTGAGCCATATTACGCGAACATAAAAAAACGGCTGGTTAAGAGTCCAAAAATCTACCTATGTGACAGCGGCATTTTTCTTTCTCTTCTGGGGATTCAGACTTTCGACAGCCTGATTACACATCCTTCTGTTGGTGCGTGCTGGGAGGGGTTTGTGATTCAGCAAACGCGGGCTGTTTTACCACCTGATTTTGATATCTGGTTTTTCCGTACACATGAAGGTGCGGAAGCCGATATTGTAATCACAAATAACGAGCAAACCGTTCTCTGCGCCGAGATAAAATGGACAAACGCACCTAAACTCTCAAAAGGATTCAGAAATGTAATTTCGTATCTGGATTCTCCGGATAACTACATCATCACACCCGAGGCTGATACATATCCGGTGGAAAACCATATCTCCGTTACCAACCTCACAAACTGGATTAAGATTGTTCGAAATTTGAATGATTAACAGGCTTTAGTGAGAAAGGGAAAAAGGAATGAGTCTAATTCGAGAAATTTTCAAATAAACCTCAAAGGGATAGTCAAGCTTTCAACTTTCAGCTCTCTTAAGCACAACCTCCATTTCAATACTGTGTTCATCCCGAACCCGAATCAGAAACACACGTGGCCGGCTGATGCCAAAATCGCTGAGCAAGAATTCAAACGTGGTGCTTAGTTTCAGGACTCCGTCTTCTCCGCTAATCATGCCGGTTGCGGTCATTTCTTTTTCCTCTCCTTTGATCTTTAGTATTCCGACGGCAGAAATTTCATGCGGCTCGTTTCCGATTTCTTCAGGTTGATTTTTGATATTTCCTTCAAAAATGGCGTTGGGATACGTATGCGTTTCCAGATATTCTTCGTGCATTTTACGGTCGCGACGCGAGTTCTCTGTATCCAGGTTTTCTACATTGACGGTAAACCGGATTATTCCCTCATCAAAATCTATAAAACCGCTAACATCATCGGTTTTACCGGAGTATCTCTCAATTTGTGTTGATGCAAAGAATTCGGCGGTTCCTTCTTTTACCTCATAAACCTGCGCCATTAAATCTGTAGCTAACAACATAAAAAAAGTGGTAAAAAGAACAGCGATAAATTGGTTCAGTCTTTTCATTTTTCAGGGGGGATTAAAGCGTTTTAGTTCAGGCCATTTCAAACACAGGTATTTGCTTACCGCCGACACAACCAAAGAATGATGGATATTTCCTTCCTGTATTTGTTCTATGAAATCCGAAAAAAGCTTTATATGAACGTTGATAGATTCGTGCTCATCCAAATCTTGTTCCGCTGTCTTTATGCAATCTTCGGCAAGAAATAAATGGCATTTATTATTGAATAACGCGGGATTCGGAGTCACAAATCCCATCGATGTCCATTTTTCGGATTCATATCCGGTCTCCTCTGCCAATTCCTGTTTGGCGGCTTCAAAAGGATTACCATGCTTGGCATCTACCACGCCTCCCGGGATTTCAAGAGACAACTCGTCAGTGCCATGGCGATACTGTTCAACAAGTATAATCATCCCATCTTTTGTAAACGCGAGCACATTAACCCAATCCGGTGCGTCTAAGGTGAAAAAAGAAGCCTGATTCGATTTCTCCCTTCTATACATCTTTTTTTCAAGAACATTAAATACCCTTGTTTCGCAAATGGTTTTTTCACTTATGAGATTCCATCGCTCGGTTGGTTTTTGGCTATCTTTAGGGTTTTGCAAGTTCTTCTTTTATTTAGAATTTTGGGGATTTCCAGACTTATTATTTAGTAGTTCTACATAATTTCAATGGTCTTAATGTAGGAAACAAGCAGATTTCTAATTAACGTTCAAAATAGATTCCATGACACTTTGGTTATTGCAGTTCTTTAAGAACAGCCTTATGTTAGATACCGGCTGAAATACAAACACAGACGGGGTTTTGTTACACATCTATACTTATTGATTTGACTCATGAAAGAATCTTTTGAATTTAAAAAAACCGATAAAACCAGCAGTGAAGCCATCATAAAAAATATTGATGCCCTCTGCAATTATATGGATGAAGTTTACCGCGCAGGGTACTACCCGAAATTAACTATTAACAGAAGTTGGTCTGAGCACAATCCTGTTATTACTGGAGAATTTGCCAAACCCAACGTGTACAGATGGTATCTTACACGAGAACTTAAAAATCTTGCTGAACAGGGCGCTTCGATTACCGTTAGCGGCGAACGCGAAAAAATCCCCCTTGATACACCGAATTTACTCGACAGCCTCGATGAAGATGAATGGGATTTCACCCGAAAGAAACTGTTTCTGTTTCGTCCTGAGCGCATTGACCTGAGCCTTGACCGCCTTGAGCATTATACGGGTACAAAATCTGAAGATTTTCAACGGTTTATTCTGTTTACGAATTACGACATGCACGTTGAGGTCTTTAAACAGAAATTTCCTGATTGCATTTGTCCCTCAAGAGAAGGCGTTCAGATGCCGGCATATCATCACAAAATGGAAGACAATCGGGGTGTGACTTTGGTTAATATCGGCGTTGGGCCCTCAAATGCAAAAACCTGTACCGACCATATTGCGGTTTTACGTCCGGATGTTATGATTATGGTCGGCCATTGCGGCGGATTAAGAAACCATCAGGAGATTGGGGATTTTGTCCTTGCCTCAGGTTATATGCGCGCCGACCACGTGCTGGATGATGACTTACCGCTGAGTGTGCCTGTCATCCCAACATACAATTTAAATTTCTATCTCAAAACCGTTCTCGAGCAGTACAATATGACCTACCGAATCGGAACGGTATACACCACAGCAAATCGGAATTGGGAGTTCGCTCAAAAGCGCACCGTTCAAGAAATCCACATGAGCAGAAGTATTGCCATAGATATGGAATCGGCAACAGTGGCGGCAAACGGTTTCAGATACCGGATTCCAAACGCTACACTGCTTTGTGTGAGTGATAAACCTCTGCACGGTAAGCCCAAGCTTAGTGGCGCGGCTCAGTCTTTTTATCAAAACTCTAAAGAAAAACATCTCGAAATTGTTTTAGATGTTATTGAGCTTGTCAAAAAAGAATACCCGGGGGGATTGCCAAACAGCAGTATACGAGCTTCAAATGAGCCATTAATGGGAGGTAGCGGCTACTGATTTTAGAAATATTTCAAAAAGATGTGTAAGGATTTCTGGCTATAAGTATCAGACTGATAAAAATGCCTGAAATACGACTTAAAGAAGCAGACTACAAGTCTGAAAACAGAATCAGAAATCTTCTCTTTGAAGAACAGCCCCGCGAAAAGCTGGTTGACCACGGACCGGATGTACTCACAGATGCCGAATTACTGGCAATTTTAATCCGCTCCGGTAGCCGCAAAATGAACGTGGTGGATACTACCCGAAAGTTACTCTCACATTTTGGCTCCCTTTCACGTTTAACCCGGCAGGATTGGCAATCGCTTTGTGATATACCCGGGATGGGAAAAGTAAAAGCACTCACCTTAGTCGCCGCTTTTGAGCTTGCCCGGCGGATTAATTCAGATTTCGGGGAACAGGAGATAAAATTCACTCGTCCTGAACACGTAAACCAGTTTTTTGGCCCACGCCTGAGAGACCTGGATAAAGAAGTTTTTGTTGCCGCCTATCTGAATTCAGGCAAAAGATTACTTGGCTACGACAAGCTGACCATCGGCGGGGCACAATCTACAATTGTAGATGTTCCCGAAATATTCCGAAAAGCCTTGTTGAACAAAGCTAACGGATTAATTGTAGTTCATAATCATCCCTCAGGTGTAAAAAGGCCATCGCAGGCCGACATTAGAATTACACAGAAAATGGTAGAAACCGGCAAAACCCTCGACCTTCCGGTACACGACCACATCATCATTTGCGGCAACGATTTCTACAGTTTTGCCTCTGAAGGAATGTTGTAGGGGTTTAAAGCTGAAAGGGTGAAGTTGAAAGCTAAAAGTTTTCCTTTCGAGGGTGCATGGGTGCCACAATTTAGGGGCTTGTCGTGATGCTTCATATCGTATTTAGCCAATGCATACCCGAGAAATCTCCCAGGGCTGAAAAGGCTAAGATTATGGTTAAATGCCGCACTTCTATATCCCCAAGGGGAGCGTAATCGAATTGCCGGGGCACAGTGATCTATAGTTATACCGAGAGGATTTGATAAAACTCTATTACAAAGACCCAAACCTAATAATAACAGCATCATGGTAGGGACGCTACAAGCAACGTCCCTACGAAATGAGGCCATGGCAAGATTGATGTAAGAGCCACCTTGGGAGATTTCTCCCGCATACTTTGTCTTGGCGAGAATGGTGGTCGTGACTTAATCAATTGCTGCTGGTTTAAACATGCACTCGAAATGACACTATTGCATTTCATGCGCAGGCTCTAACCGTATTAACCCGAATTATTCACCAAGAAATTTTCTTGTTAGCAAGGCGAAGGGGAAAAATCAGCGGAAGGGTACCTAAGTACCCTGAGCACGATTTTTCAACTTCAACGCGGCTAACGTGGAAA
>SLDG01000193.1 GCA_007125355.1 Balneolales bacterium
ACATATTCTTCTGAGGTAAACCCAAGGTCGCGACGAATGTAAGAATTCACAAAAAACAACTGCGCCTGTTCGTCTTCATCAATTCTGAAAATAAGAATTGAGGCCGGAATCATGTCCAGCATTTCACGCCAAAACGCATTATTTGCGGCAATTTTATCCTGATGTGATAACATAAAAAGTAACTATCAATGGTTTTTAGATTTTCGGCTTTCTACCAAAGCCGGCCTTTTGCAGATGTCTGAAATAATATCTTGTAGAAGGCTGGTAAATATAATCTAACGCAATATAATAAGCAGTAAGATTAAAAAACAATGAAATATCGTTGTTTAATAGCGTAATCTCGGTGTGCGATCGAGTTTCAGGTTTCGGATTGCAGGTTGCGAGAGTGTACGTGCCTAAAACAAGTTGTCAGAAATAAACCTATGTACAGATCTTTTTCACGCACATTGCCCATTATAATGCACCTTAACCTTAATCTCAATCTTTACCTTAATCATCATAAAGCTTGTAGCCGCTTGGGTCATCTTCATATTCTTTGAAATAGCGGACAAAAGCGTAGATGATTGGAGTATCAATTAAAGCCGCGAGGAATTTAAATATGTATGAGTTGATAATGAGAATAACCAACGCGCCAATGGTAGCTACCTCTGAACCCAGATTTCCTGAAAAATAGAGCAGAGAAAGTATTGCCGTTGAATCAACAAGCTGACTTACCATCGTGGATGCATTATTTCTAAGCCACAAATGCTTACCCTTTGTGAATTTTTTCCAGAAATGGAAAAGCCGCACATCTATAGTTTGAGCTGTGACATAAGCAATCATACTCCCGATAGTATTGGCAACCATAAATCCGTAAACGCCGTCAAAAAGGGTCTCGCCGCCACTTACGCCGTAGGTATTTGGCAGATAGTAGTTTATTGTCATTATTGCCAGCATGAACAAATTCATAAAAAAACCCACCCAAACAAGCAGTTGTGCCCGGCGCCTGCCAAATAGCTCAGATACAAGGTCGGTTACCAAAAACGTAAACGGGAAAGCCATCAACCCGACAGGTATACTCATTATATATACAGATTCATCCCGAACAAGGGAAGGTACGATTGGAATCATCCAATCAGGCAAATTAAACTGAAAAAGTGTGGCGAATTTTGTTGTCCCGATGATATTCCCCATTACCAATGCCGTCAAAAAAACGGCGCAGAGCGTCAGGAAAAGGGCATCTCTCTTAAATTTTAAATCCGGATTTTCTTTTTGAGACATTAAAATTTGGTTAATAAGTATTTTTTAAATAATGAAATACAACTGAGAGTATCGAAAATCTGCAATATTCAACATGAACGCAAACATGTATTTTTATGGTTCATTTTATGAGAAATAATCCAATCAAAAACTGATTTTTCACTGTGACTGAAACTACAGAACTTAAAATAATTATTGCTCAAGCTGCTGTAAAAAGCAGAATAGAATCAGGCCCGGCGTGGTCTTTAGCGGAAATAAGCACGTTCTCTGGTGTGCCGGTATCTGAAATCTTTAGGTTGTTCCCCACAAAAAGGTCAATGTTAGATTTTTGGTACACCAGTCTGATTTTAAAATACCGGGCAATGTGCGAAGAACTCCCGGAATATGATGAGCTAACGTTATCGGAGAAATTATCTAATTTCATGTTAAGCATCGTAGATATGCTTGGCGAGGAGCATGAATTTTCAACTCAGTCATTTGATCCCATTGTTTTCAAAAACCAAAGTTGGCATCCTTTTAAAAAAGAAACAGCAGCTCTTTTGAAGGAAATTATCGAAGGCCATGAGGGCGTAAGCCAATGTGCAAGAGTTTTTTTATGGGATGAAATCTTTGATTTCCTTGCTGTAGAATTTCTGCACGTTCTAAAATTTACACTTCGAGATAAAAGTCCCGGCAAAGAAAAAACAGTGGCTTTAGTTGATAAACTCTCAAATTTCATCAGCGAAATTTTGTGCAACCGAATCATCGACTCTGGTTTAGATCTTTTTAGACTTTTCTGGCAGGAAGGCATTATTAAAGTAGATGCGTATATACCTTTTGTCGGACGAATAAAATCCGGTTCGAACACATCCAAAAAGTAATCATAACGAAAGCCAGAAAAAAGCTCGGCACAATTCCCCAACATTTACATCAGGCACATGTCTATCGAACAAGAAGAATCCCAATTCCCAACCGGCAAATACGACCGTAGTAAAATAATTGCCAAAACCGGCCTAAAAATCGGGACCAACTACGCAAAGTTTCATTTAAAGAAAGCTTTGGGGAAGAATAGAAACCCGGAGTCCCGCAATGAACTACATCGCAATAATGCAAGTGAACTTTTCAGGGAGTTCAGCAAATTAAGAGGAACAGCATTAAAACTTGCTCAAGGAATGAGTCTAGACAGCACAATACTTCCCGAGGAATTCGCAGAAGTGCTTACTCAGGCGCAGTATTCCGTCCCTCCTATTAACAGAACTCTTGTAAGACGAATTATTAAAGAAGAGCTTGGAGATTGGCCTGAAAAAGTCTTCGCTTCTTTTGATGAACAAGCTTCAGCTGCCGCCTCTCTTGGGCAAGTGCATAAAGCTGAAACACATAACGGACAAAGGCTGGCGGTAAAAATTCAGTACCCCAATGTTCGAGACACCATTAAATCGGATCTTACTATGGTAAGAGTACTTTTCGACCGAATGGTGAAATCTAAAAAAGCAGACGAATACTTCGGCGAGGTACGAGAACGCCTGCTGGAAGAAACAGATTACATGAACGAAGGCGAGCAAATAAAAGCATTCCATAAACGCTATGCTAACGATAGAATTACAACCCCGGAATGGGTAGAAGAACTTTCTACCGGAAAAGTGCTGTCGATGACGTGGCTGGATGGTAGGCATCTGAAGGAATTTTTGCAAGAGAAGCCATCCCAAAAAGAAAAAAACCATTTTGGGCAATTACTTTGGGATTTCTTTCACGAGCAAATCAACGACTCATACACCGTACATGCTGATGCGCACCCCGGCAATTATTTATTTTTGAACGACGGCAGGCTTGGAGTTCTGGATTTTGGATGTGTGAAGGTGTGTCCTGCAGATTTTTTCAGAAACTACATGAATCTTTTTACGGCCCACAGAGACGGCGATATTACAAAAATAAAGGAGTTGTATGTCGATCTTGAAATCCTGAATGATGCTGAAAAATTATCTGATTATGAAATCCGTTTTTTCGAATACAGCCTCCGGCTTGGAAAGCTGTTTGTATCTCCCTATGATTTTGATTTTTTTGATTTTGGGAATAAAGAGTTTTTTGATGGATTCAACGCTTTTGGCAAAGAGGCATCTGAGTTCAAGGAGCCGCGAGGGAGCGAACATTTTATTTATGTAACCAAGGCGCATATCGGCATGTATCAAATACTGATGAAGCTTGGCGCTACCATTGATATTCGACCCGGCAGGGAACGCTTGTACCGATTTCTTGATAAATTAGACATTTAGTTCTCAAAGTTAATTGAATCTTTATATATTTCACAATTGTAGAATACTGTAAAACATACTATTAAGTGCACTTGTTTAGCTTTATTCTATGAAATTGCCTTTTGGCGTACAAAAATGATTTATCCTGACACATAAACCGAAACAAGCAGAAATTCAGATTAGCTCAATCAAATTAATCGTAATCAAAATACACTTCTTATGAAAATCACTACTAAAACCCTTCTCATTTGTTCTTTGTTGATGTTCTTCGCCGCAGACACTTATGCTCAAATGGCAGTTGGAATATCGTATGAAAATCGCTCAGAGAATCCAACAAACGGTTTTGGATTGCACTTTGAAAAAGACATTTCGCCCTTGCCACTCATTGGATTAAACATCAGGTTACACGGTAGTATGTATAGCGAAACCTATTCCTTTACTCTGGAAGGGGTTAATATTGAAGGCGAAAACGAAGATAAAACATATGAAATAGGCCTCGGTTTATTAGGAAGCGTTAGTGCTGGATTGGCTGTACCTTATGCCGGCGTAGGAATCGGATACGAATTTTTTGACCGGGAATCTACAATTATTGAAGCAGCATCTGGCAGTGATAACAGTTTCTTTTATTACGGAGTAGTCGGTGTTGGTGTTTCTGCAGTACCGTTTCTCAGGCCTTTCATCGAATACCGTTACAAAGGTGTAACTTCCGATGACTTCATGCCAAGTGATGTTGGCACCTGGGCTTTCGGTGTTCAATTACGCTTCTAAAATACTATAATAGCGGGCAGGTTTTCTTTCAGAGTTTTATGCCTGAACGATGTCGACCCGCATAAGGTTATTTTTCGGAATAACCACATAATTCAAAGCACCATAAAAGCTTAAAATGGCCGAAAATAAAGAACTTTCTTTCGAGGAAGCATTAAGTAAACTGGAAGCTATTGTTGAAAAACTTGAGCAACCCGATGTTTCGCTTGAAGATTCCGTAAAAAGTTTTGAAGAGGGAGTACAACTTTCAAAATACTGTTCAAAAATTCTGGAAAATGCAGAACTTAGAGTTGAGCAGGTAAACAAACAAAAAACAGACGATTAATGGATTCATCAAGTATAACACCGGGACCGCTGCTTGCTAGTATCAACAGTCCGGAAGACCTTCGTAAATTAAAGCAGGATCAATTACAGGATGTTTGTTTCGAGCTAAGGGATTACATTATAGATGTTGTTTCTGTTTATGGTGGCCATTTCGGCGCCAGCCTTGGTGTTGTTGAGTTAACTGTTGCGCTTCATTACGCTTTTAATACGCCGGAAGATCTTTTGGTTTGGGATGTAGGACACCAGGCATACGGCCACAAAATCTTAACCGGCAGACGCGATAAATTTTATACAAACCGAAAGTATCACGGGCTTTCCGGATTTCCAAAAAGAACAGAGAGTCCTTATGATACTTTTGGTGTAGGCCACTCATCTACCTCAATTTCGGCAGCTTCCGGTATGGCTATGGGGCGCGACCTAAATGGTCAGAAAAAACAAGTTGTAGCCGTTATCGGGGATGGAGCCATGACTGCAGGACTCGCATTCGA
>SLDG01000339.1 GCA_007125355.1 Balneolales bacterium
TAGAGATAGACCAGTATTTTACTGCTGTTATTCCAAACCTTTTCAACTATTAATTATTCAGTCCCATGAAAAATGTAATCGTTTCACTAGCTCTTTCGCTACTGAGTGTTCTTTTCATACAGGAAACCACTCAGGCGCAAAACTTCCAACTTGCACCGAACGGGGTAACCGTTATTTGCCCCGATGCCGCCATTGGCGACACCGGTGAGGTAAATGGTATCACCTATACCAAACGTACTAAAGATCAAATTACTACCGGTAATGCTGCTACAACCTGCACCAGTGGGATTACAGATTTATCAGGCCTTTTTTATGAGGAATCATCATTTAATGATGACATCAGTTCTTGGGATGTATCCAGTGTAACTGATATGCAATATCTGTTTGAAGAAGCATTTACATTTAATCAGGATTTAAGTTACTGGAATGTATCCAACGTTGTAAATATGCGTGGTATGTTCTATGATGCCGCTTCATTTAACGAGGATATTAGCGGTTGGGATGTATCTAAGGTAACAAATATGACAGAGATGTTTTGGGGCGCCAGACAATTTAATCAGAACATAGGCAATTGGGATGTATCTGCCGTTATATCAATGCTATTGATGTTCTATGATGCCCGCACTTTTAATCAGGACATTGGTAATTGGGATGTATCTAATGTTACATCCATGCAAAACATGTTTCAATTTGCCACTTTATTCAATCAAAATCTGAGCGGTTGGTGTGTGGATGGAATATCATCCTTACCAACAAACTTTGCCGCAGGCAGCGCCTTAACACCTGAAAACCTCCCGGTTTGGGGAACATGTCCAAATACCAACTTCTCTCTGGCTGCCAACGGTATAACCATACTATGCCCCGATGCCGCTGTAGGCGAAACCGGTGAGGTCAATGGTATTATGTACACCAAACGCACCCGGGATCAGATCATCGCCTTCCCATACATTGCGCCAACCGCCTGCACCAGTGGGATAACAGATATGTCTGAAATGTTCCGCTATGTAGCTGGCTTCAATGAGGACATCAGTACGTGGGATGTTTCTAATGTTACAGATATGGGATATATGTTCTATAGTGCCAACTCCTTTAACATGGATATCAGGAATTGGGACGTCTCTAATGTTACAGATATGGGATATATGTTCTATAATGCCAACTCCTTTAACATGGATATCAGGAATTGGGACGTCTCTAATGTTACAGATATGGGATCTATGTTTGGGGGTGCCACTGCCTTTAACCGTATTATCAGTGGTTGGGATGTTTCCAATGTTACAGATATGGGATTTATGTTTGGGGGTGCCTCTGCCTTTAACCGGGAAATTAACGGGTGGAATGTTTCAAACGTTGTAACTATGCAGGGTATGTTCGCTGGTGCTACTTCCTTCAACGGGATAATCAGAGATTGGGATGTCTCCAACGTTATGAATATGGCAGAGATGTTCCATTTTGCCACTTCATTTCGAGGAAATATCAGCAATTGGGATGTGTCTAGCGTTACGAATATGGCTGGCATGTTCACTAGTGCCAATTCCTTTAACGGGAACATTAGCGATTGGGATGTATCTGGTGTTACAGATATGGGATTTATGTTTCGGGATGCTGGTTCATTCAATCAGGATTTGAGTGGTTGGTGCGTGGAATTGATCACAACCGTACCCGATGAATTTTCATATTTTAGTGCCTTAGCACCCGAAAATCAACCCATTTGGGGAACGTGCCCAAACCCTAACTTCTCATTAGCCGCTAACGGCGTAACCGTTGTTTGTACGGATGCCGCAGTTGGCGAATCCGGACCCCTAAATGGAGTCACTTACACCAAACGAACCCGCGAGCAAATCATCGCCGACCGATCCCTTGCGCCGACCTCCTGTACAAGCGGGATTACAGATATGTCTGAAATGTTTTTCAATATCGGTTCATTTAATGAGGATATCAGCACCTGGGATGTGTCAAGCGTTACAACTATGGAATTATTGTTCGCCAATGCCTCTTCCTTCAATAACGATATAAGCCTTTGGGATGTGTCTAGCGTTACAACTATGCAATCTATGTTTGGTAATGCTGTCAACTTTAACAGGGACTTAAGTTCATGGACAGTTAGTAGCGTAGCTAATATGATGACCATGTTCGTAGGTGCCACTTCCTTTAACGGGGACATTAGTGATTGGGATGTGTCCAGTGTTACAACTATGCAAAATATGTTCGCTGAGGCTAGTTCCTTTAATGGGGATATTAGCAATTGGGATGTATCTGGAGTGACTATTATGTCTGGCTTGTTCGCTGAGGCTGTTAACTTCAATGGAGATATCAGCAATTGGGATGTGTCTGGAGTGACCAATATGAGATTTATGTTCTATAATGCCAACTCTTTTAACGGAAACATCAGAGGTTGGTATGTAAATAGCGTTACAAATATGGATTCTATGTTCCAAGATGCTACGTCATTCAATCAGGATTTGAGTGGTTGGTGCGTGGAATTGATCGCAAGCGAACCCGATGACTTTGCGTTGAATAGCGCCTTAACTATTGAACATTATCCGGTTTGGGGAACGTGCACTACTACATTCTTCCTTGCCGATAATGGTATCACAATTATATGCTCTGATGCCGATTTTGGCGAATCAGGAGTGATAGATGGAGTTATCTTTACTAAAAGAACCCGGGATCAGATTACAACCGGAAATGCTTCTACTACCTGCACAAGTGGGATTACAGATATGGCGAACCTATTCCAGAACACCACTACCTTTGATGAGAACATCAGTACATGGGATGTGTCTAGTGTATCGACTATGGAATTTATGTTTTGGGAGGCCCATTCCTTTAATAGCGACATTAGCCTTTGGGATGTATCTAGCGTCCAAAATATGTTTGTTATGTTCAATGGCGCCCGATCTTTTAACGCGGATATAGGTGAATGGGATGTATCTAATGTTACAAACATGGGTTGGATGTTCGCTAATACCAACTCTTTTAACTCAGATATCAGCAATTGGGATGTATCCAACGTTACAAACATGAGTATAATGTTCTATAACGCTGAGTCCTTTAATGCCGATATAAGTGAATGGGATGTTTCCAATGTTACAGATATGGAATTAATGTTTGGGAGTGCCAGCACCTTCAACGGGGATATCAGTAGCTGGGATGTATCTAGTGCCACAAAAATGAATTTTATGTTCTGGAATGCCACTTCATTCAATCAAAACCTGAGTAACTGGTGTGTAGAACTTATACCAACCGAACCAACATTCTTTGCTACGAATAGCGGCTTAGCCCCCGAAAACTTTCCCTTATGGGGAACGTGCCCCGTGGTAGTTACCTCAAGTTTAGCCGGAAATAACGAAGGCTGGCGCATCCTGGGCGCCCCGGTCACCAACGCCACTTATGGCGAGTTGCTCAGCGGATTATGGACTCAGGGCTTTCCCGGCGCCTCTTTTGAAGATGGGGCTTCCAATGTCTATTGGTATGATGAAACCACTCGCCAGTTTAATCAACCCGCTAATGCCACAAACATCATTGGGAGTAGTAGTAATGATGGCTTTAATAATGTCGGACGTGGTTTTATAACCTATGTGTATGAAGATGATTTTAATGATGGAACCTCTACCGAGTGGCCTAAAGCCATAGATATTTTTGGATTACCCCATAGTGGCGAAATTATTACTACATATTCTGCAACCATACTCCCCGAAAATGACGCGCAGGGTTGGCACCTGGCTTCTAACCCCTATCCCTTCCCCATTAATTGGACAGCTTTAGTGGCAGATGGTGCTTTAGAGGATATGATTTCTGCTATTTTTGTGTATGATGCCAATGCAAATGATGGGGTCGGGGGATATCGTGTCCATTACGGTTTTGAAATGCCAAACCTTCCTGAATCTATCGCCTACGATGGCATCATTGCACCCTTTCAGGGTTTTTGGGTCAGAACGGCTGGTATAGCAGCATCGGGCAGCATCACCTTCAGGGAAAGCTATGAAACCACCGGTGGTACACTTTTAGATGAACCTGAAGTACCTGATTTCTTTGCCTTCAGTATAGAAGGCGAGTCGCTCGAAGCCAGCGCGGTATTACTGCTCGATGAGGGCGCTTCTCTTTCAACCAGCAAGCCGGTTCCGTTTTCTGCCGAAATGATTCGCTTTGGATTTATGAGAGAGGGCAACTTGCAACCCGATGTTTTCCGCTCCACAGAAGCGGTAGATGGTGATCAGCTCATCATCCCTCTTGATTTTGCCGCGGTAAACTCAGGAACATACACGCTCAATCTGAATGGTAGCGGACTCTCCGAAATTGAATCAACTGTTATCCTGCGCGATCATCTTAGCGGTGCGGAGCATCATCTTTCCCCGGATAATCCCTACACGTTTATCTATGATGCCCAGCAAGAACTAGCCTCCAACAAAGAGGACTTCAATCCAAAAACAGCGCTTGTGGATTCAAAAAGTCTGCTATTGGAATCCGAGCATCGCTTTGAGTTGCACATCCAATTTGGAAATGCTACCTCCACCGAACCGTTTTCGGAGCTACCAACCGTAGTCGCCCTCAACCAAAACTACCCGAATCCGTTCAACCCAACCACCCAAATCCAGTACGCCCTGCCCGAAAGCGGAAATGTGCGGTTGGATGTGTATAACGTGATGGGTCAGCGAGTAGCGACGTTGGTCAACGATCAAAAACCGGCAGGTTATCATACGGTAAGGTTTGATGCGAGTCGGTTGGCAAGTGGAACGTATCTGTACCGGTTGCAAATGGGCAATCATGCCATCACCAAAAAACTGTTACTGATAAAGTAAACCATGGCGCCAATCAGTCAAATTTTATGAACAAACTCATTTATCGAGTACAAACGTAAAATTTGACTGATTTAGAATGGAGATAGTTATAGAACGCTGATGACACTGATTTTTTATGATGTCCACTGATATTCTATGATTTCTGTGTAATCGGCGTTCTGATTTATTCAAAATTAAATAGATGTGAAAGTGAGAAACCTGTCAGGTTTTTTAAAGACCAAATCAATCCAAATCA
>SLDG01000361.1 GCA_007125355.1 Balneolales bacterium
ACGGCGATGGCGTAAAGGATATCGCGATGTCTGTTAAGGATGTGCATCGTGCCTACACCGAATGCCTGAAATTGGGTGGAGAAAGCGCGATGGAACCTCAGGAATTCACTGATGAAAACGGCACCATCATAAGAGCAGCTATTAAAACGTACGGCGACACCATCCATTCTTTCATCGACAGAAGTAAATACCGCGGTTTGTTTATGCCCGGTTTTAAAGAAAAAGAAATTAATGTAACTGCTGAACCTGTAGGTCTTGAGTTCGTTGACCATTGCGTTGGTAATGTAGAACTTGGGAAGATGAATACATGGGTTGAATTCTATGAGAAAGTGCTCGGATTTACGCAATACATTCATTTTGATGATAACGATATTGCTACAGAGTATTCTGCGCTCATGTCTAAAGTAATGGCCGGCGGCCGGGGCAGGATCAAATTCCCGATAAACGAGCCGGCAAAAGGGAAGAAGAAATCCCAAATTGAAGAATATCTTGATTTCTATGGTGGCCCGGGCGTGCAGCATGTAGCTATGCTTACCTCAGATATTGTTGATACCGTAACCCGCCTGCAAAATAACGGCGTTGAATTCCTGAAGGTGCCAACTACTTATTACCAAACTCTGGAAGATCGTGTTGGTAAAATTGATGAAAATATCGACGACCTTGAGCGCCTTGGAATTTTGGTTGACCGTGATGAAGAAGGCTATCTTTTGCAGATTTTTACCAAACCGGTTTCTGACAGGCCAACACTTTTCTATGAAATCATCCAAAGAAAAGGTGCCCGTGGATTTGGTATTGGTAATTTTAAAGCATTATTCGAAGCCATTGAGCGCGAACAGGAAGTTCGTGGTAACCTCTAAAATTTATAGGAGTAAAATTTATGTATTACCACAAGCTTGGAAAGTTTCCAAAGAAAAGACATACCCAATTTCGACGTCCTGATGGTGAGTTGTACACAGAAGAACTTTTTGGAGCCGAGGGTTTTAGTGGCCAATCTTCATTGTTGTATCATTATCATCCACCAACAACCGTAAAAAAGGTTGAACAGGGCAAGGAAATAGAAATAAAACCCTGGAAAGAAGGACTATTGAGGCACCATCATTTGGTAACTCAAAATCTGAAACCGGGCGGCGACCCGATTTCATGCCGGGTAATGGTTATGTATAATGATGACGTTCAGATATTTGTCGGCAGGCCTACAGAGAAAATGGATTATTTCTACCGCAATGGCGAGCACGACGAGATGGTATTCATCCATGAAGGTGAGGGCTATATGCAATCCCAATTCGGCCGTCTGGAATTCAAGCCTTTCGATTATATCATCATTCCGAGAGGTACAACGTATCAGATGCATTTCCATACGAAAGAAAACAGAATTCTGGCAACTGATTCCACCGGGCCTATCTATTTCCCGAAAAGATATGTCTCGAAAATGGGTCAGTTTATGGAAAACAGCCCGTTTTGTGAGCGTGATATCAGAGTGCCTCAGGAGCCGTTATTTTTTGAGGAAGAGGGCGAATTCGAGGTGCGCATCAAAAAACAGGGACGTATGCATCATTACACATTCGCGTTTCATCCTTTTGGTGTTATTGGCTGGGATGGTTATCTGTATCCCTACATTTTTAACATGAAGGATTTCGAGCCGATTACCGGTCGTGTGCATCAGCCGCCACCGGTGCATCAGACATTTGAAGCGCACAATTATGTGGTTTGTTCATTCTGTCCGCGCAAGTACGACTATCATCCACTCTCAATTCCGGCGCCTTACAATCACAGTAATGTCGATTCAGATGAGGTGTTATACTACGTTCAGGGTGATTTTATGAGCAGAAAAGGAGTGGAGCTTGCTTCTCTTACACATCATCCCGGTGGAATTCCGCACGGACCGCATCCCGGAACGGTGGAAAAGAGTATTGGAAAGGAAGGAACTGAGGAATATGCAGTTATGATTGATACCTTCCGTCCATTACATCTCACCGAAGCCGCGCGCGAAATGGATGACGGCCACTACCCGTATTCATGGATAGACCACGCCTGAGATGCATATAAATCCTGAAGAGCTTGAAGCTCAACAGCGCTATAAATTGCTGATTGGCACGATAATTCCGCGTCCAATTGCATTTGTTTCTACAATAGGAAAGAATGGTGTCAGGAATCTGGCGCCGTTTTCCTATTTCAATGCGGTTTGCTTTAATCCCATGATTGTCGCTTTTTTCCCACTAAGGTATAAGAAGGGGGATGAAATCAAGGATACGGTAAGAAACATCAGAGAAACCGGAGAGTTTGTAGTAAATGTTTCTACAGAGGATTTAGCCGAAGCCGTAAATAAAGCTTCAGGCTTATACGAATATGAAAAAGACGAGTTTGAACTTACCGGCTTAACACCCACACCATCAAAAATGATTGAGCCACCCGGGGTATTGGAAAGTCCCGTACGAATGGAGTGTAAACTCGAAAAAATGATTTCTTTTGGGGATGATGCCGGTGGTGCAGATGCCGTTTTCGGCAGAATAGTACATCTTTTTGTGGATGACAACCTGATTGACAACTACAGAATTGATGAACGTAAACTAAAGCCAATAGCCCGTTTGGCAGGGAATAAATTCAGCAAACTCGGCGAGATTTTCGATATTGAACGGCCGTAGCAGGATAGAACGCTGATTTGGCAGATAGGATTGATTTCCGCTGTTTTTTGGGTTGGGGATGTTCGAGGTATTTCAGGCATGGTAATCTTGAAAGACTAATGGTCGACTGCATGCAGGATAAGTATGGCAGGCATTAATCAAAACCGAATAGACACAATTTCATTTACACCTTTCGTCTGGTCTATTCCAAATATTTCATTATCAAAAACCTGCTTTAAGTCAAACATCGGCGGTGTGCGTATAAAAGTTGTTTCACTGGTTTCAAGGTTATATTTCAGAATGATTCCGGGACTACCGACTGGGTTAAATATATTAAAGTAAGCTGTTCCATTTTCTATCAAAACCTGCGTGAAATAAGTAAATGTTTCCAATTCCTCAAAATGAACCTTAAATTCAGGGAGCATAGAAAAAATGTTCTCTAAATGAATCCCAATATTATTTTGGATGTATTCGTCATTTCTGAATGCAGGGATTTCATTTAACGGGCTGTCGACCTGTATAAGATAATCTTCTTCAGATGATACCATTCTGACCTGAAAAGAGTCTGAACGAGAATAAAAGAGTTTGTCTTTGTAAAAAAGCCAAACGGATCTGGCACTAAGCTCATCTACAATCAAGCTACCCCTTAGACTAATCATTTCACCGCCAAAGAAGCGGTTAACCTTTTTAGTCTGTTCATAATTTTCATCAAGATGATAAACAGTATTATAAAAACTTCCAGCTGTACGTGGTAAATTCTCACTAAAAACCCCTACATAGTTACCATCTGTGAGCGGGAAAAACT
Organism: Balneolales bacterium; assembly: GCA_007125355.1. GTDB lineage: Bacteria > Bacteroidota > Rhodothermia > Balneolales > Cyclonatronaceae > SLDG01. Next base: position 3,427 of record SLDG01000361.1, read on the forward strand.
TCTCTAACCTCATTTCATAATTCGGAAGGTTAGTGACGGACATCAACTCAGGCTGATCTTTATGGAAACTATATTTTGTGACCCGCATTAATCGTGAATCAAGAATGTGAAGCACATCATCATCAGATAAGTAAGCGTGATTTATTAACTCAAATTCACCTGGTCCTCTACCATAACCACCCGCTACTGCAATTGCATTACCTTCTTTATCTTTCAAGTGTAAATTCCATGATTGTCCTTCAACAACGATAATCCGACCAGAACTGGTTGTAAATAAGTGCATCACAACCTGAAGATTAGAATCCTTTGCAATAATATTCTGAGATGATTTCACTTCTTCTATGCTGTGGATGAAAGCAAGGAACTCGTTTCCTAAATGAGTTGATTTTTCTTGTGAACATGAAATTACCAAGTATGGAAAAAGAAGTATGCAAAGGATGTACTTCATTAAACAAACGATCATTTTATCAACCATATAATTCCTAATTAAATGACAAATTCCTTGAACTTAATTTTATATTGATTACATATAAATAATAAATAAACATGCTATGGAAGTATCAGAGGCGTTTTTAGTTCCCGAAAACGCCTCCAATCCTATTAGTTGCCCTCCATCATTATTATATGTCTGCCATTATTACTTCACAAGCATTTCTTGAATTCGCACAACCAACTGTATAACCAAACCATTGTGAAGTATGCAATATAATATGAAATGGGTTATCTGCCATACATTGATCATAAATTGCATTACATAAATCATTCTGTATCGCATTTGTATCTGTATAAGTAAACAAAGTCATTCCAACCGCTATAATCATTGTTGAAATTAATGACATTATTTTTTTATTATACTTCTTCATCTAAATCTCCTTTTTAAAATTAAACCCGCCCTTCGTACTGCAAAGTCTTCGGGGTGAGCGTTTAGTGGTTAAGGTGGTGGCTTATATGCCATCACCTTTTTTATTTGCAGAGCCTCCGGATGCAATCATCAAAACAACCTCTACAGTTACATTCTGAAATGCTCTGGAATCATTTTAACAAATGAATTACGCTTTGTCAAAATATTTTACTACCTGTTTTTTCTCTGAAATATGATGGAGGGTATCCGGTATGCCTCTTAAAATATTTATTTAGAGCATATTCATCTGCAAGCCCAACAATTTCAGCTATTTGATAATATTTCAATTCAGGTCTTGTGCTAATAAGGTGACTTGCCCTTTTAAGTCGCACATTTATCATTGCTTTTTTGCAAGTTAGGCCGTGAATCTTTCTGTAATAATGCGCAAATACTTTGGGCTCGTAACCTAAAACATCTGCCCATTCTTCAATAGTTCTAATCGATATCAGGTTTTTCTCAAGAATTTCCTTTGCTTTATCAATATTCTTTTTGAGTGCCTTATCATTTTGACCAATGTGCTGCTTGCCATTTTTTTGATGTTTTGCCATAGTTGTAAGGTGAACTTTTATTCGTTATCAGATACTTCTATGCTTTAATAAAATGATTACTGTATGAATCAATGATGCATGGGAAAGCAAAATGTTACAAAAAAAATTTACTTTTTTTCTGAATAGCCCAATATGGCTCAAAAAATG
>SLDG01000012.1 GCA_007125355.1 Balneolales bacterium
AATGAAATATTCAAAGAAAAGACCGGTTATACCATCATTGATGCTGTGCACAGAAGAATAAACCTCGAAATGAAGAAAAAAGTAGGGTTTACCGATATTCCTTTCAAAGAAATTGGGTTGGAATTAGGCTTCAAGGATCCATCCTATTTCAGCCGGGTATTTAAAAGACAGAATGGGGTGTCACCTCAGGAGTATCGTGAAGAGTTCTTGATTGTACAATAGAATATTCAAATTTATCTCAATTAAAGTTTATATACTTCTTAATAATACCATGCATAATTGTGGATAGATAAGAGGATTCAACTAATTACACATTACATGCAAATCCTAAAACGTGTGTCTTTACACAAATCCTAACAAGTAATTATAGCAGTATTGTTTTGGCTGTTTGTATGCGCGAGCATTTTAAGCAGTAAAAGCCATTTACAATACAAAAATATCAACTATATATCGTTATATGTTAGTTTGATTATTTTTGTCGATTCAAGCTATACGAAAGGGGAAAAAGCAAGACAGGGCACACCTATATTTCGGTATAATGGTTTTTTATTTGGATAGGCGGCAATATGATCAGCAAAATAAGTCATGTTTCTGCCTATGATATTTGATACCTGTTAATGCAATATATGGTATAAAACTTATCGTATCGGGTGTAGTAAATGAACACCAATATATCGGTATTATGAGTGTTTGCATTCAATTTTTTAACAGAAATTAAGTTCAAGTACTCTTGTCCGACAAACAGAAGAAATTAAAAAAGATTTTTCATGTTGTGATTTTTAGAAGGGACTTGCGAATAATCAGTTAAGCAACCTTCAACTCAAATAAATCACAACATGAAAAATCTGATTATTTACATCTTTCTAATTTTCCTTCAATTAGGTAACACTTCTGTTTCTGCCCAAAGTATGTTGGATTTGTATTTCGGGGGAAATAAAGAAAGCTTGATCCATGAAGCTACAAGGCTAATTAATCTGCCTGAACCGACAATTGAACCTATAAACCAACAGACTACACCTGCCCCTAAATTACTTGCAGATATGGGATTTGAGCAGGTGTATCAATCCGAACCCCACTATTTTACCGCAAGAGATAATAAACTGATTTTTGCTTATAGGTTTCCAAATCATTCTGAAAACACAATTATCTTGATTCACGGTGTAGCAAATAGTGCTTTTCTGTACAATAGAACGGCTGGACTATTACAGGAAGCCACCCAAGCCGAAGTTTACGCTATCGATTTACGTGGACACGGACAATCAGAAGGCAATAGCGGAGATGTGGATTTTATCAATCAATACGTGGATGATTTGGCAGACATCATGCAAGAAATTCGCAAGGAGAAGCCTGATGGAAAAATCATAATTGCAGGACATTCTATGGGTGGCGGTGTGGCTCTGCGATATGCAATGGAAAAACATTATGAACAGCCTGACGGGTTTTTGCTTTTTGCACCTCTAATTGGTCATAATTCGCCAGCACTCATGCAAGGGCAGACAACTGAAAACACAATCGAAGAGCCTTTTATGAAAATTCATATAGAGCGGATCATTGGCTTGACCATGCTAAATGAAATCGGTAATCACGATTACGATAATTTACCCGTACTTTTTTTGAATATGCCCGAAACAGTTCCTTTGAGAAAATATAGCTATCGTGCTAATAAAAGCATGGCACCGGACGATTACGTGGCAGGGCTGAATGCAGTTGATCAACCTATGCTTATTTTAATGGGCAGTGATGATGAAGCTTTTTCTCCAACAGCAATGGAAGAAGCTGTTAAGAAAAACAGTGATGCAGAATTTCAGATTATTAATCAGACTTCGCATAATGGGGTACGACATAACGCGCAATCTTTTATTTTTATCAAAGACTGGTTTTCAACACTGAGATGAAAAAACAAGATCAACGACAATTATTTGAACGCATTATTGAACAACATAAAGGCATTTTGTTCAAGGTTGCCCGTGCATACTGTCCGGATGATGAAGACCGACAAGACCTGATTCAGGAAATGATGATTCAGATTTGGCAGTCAATCCATAAATACAACGACCAATATAAAATTTCAACGTGGTTGTACCGGGTTTCACTGAATGTCGCCATCTCATTTTATCGCAAAAGTTCAACAAGAGCAAAGAAGTTTACAGAGCTGAACGATCAAAAAGCAGAAGCTTTAGTAAATGATAAGTCCGAAAAAGAAAAGCATCTGATTATATTGGAGCAATTTATCAGCGAACTAAAAGAGATTGATAAAGCCCTGATGCTGCTGTATTTGGAAGACAAAAGTCACACAGAAATTGCTGAGATAATTGGTATTTCGGTAAGCAACGTAGGCACAAAAATTGGCCGCATCAAAGGCCAACTAAGAACACGATTTTCACAATTTAAGTCATAAAGAAATGCACGAGCTGGAACTAAAACAACTTTGGCAAAGCACCAACGAAAAATTGGAAGAGAACTTTGTCATTCACAAGAAAAATACAGAAGACTTAACCCAAGTAAAGGTTCAGAGCCTGTTAGGTTCAATGAAACCAATTAAGATTTTTGCCCTGTTGGTTGGCTTTTTATGGGTTGGAATCGGGGGGTATGCTTTGAGTTCGATTTATCTGAACTCGTTTGCTGAAGCGAATAAGTTTTTTCTCTTTTCGGCTTCCATTCAAGTAGGGCTTACTGCTGTTGCATTGTACGTTTACGTCTATCAGCTAATCAGGATTTACGGGGTTGATGTAACTGACCCGATTATAAAAACACAGGAGATATTATCGAACTTAAAAATGTCAACACTTTGGGTAACTCGTATTCTATTCCTTCAACTTCCTGTTTGGACAACCTTTTGGTGGAATGAAACAATGCTCACAGATTGGACCCTATTCCAATGGATATTGCCGGTAACAGTTACTGCATTGTTCACTTACGCTTCAATTTGGTTGTTCATGAATATCAAATACGAAAACAGAAATGAGAAATGGTTTCAACTTCTATTCAATGGAATAGAATGGGCACCATTAATGAAGTCATTAGAATTGTTGGAGCAAGTTGAAGAGTATAAAGAGCAAAATACCATCAATTAACGATACAAATAGAAATGTTCAGAGTGAGTTTGTTTTACACCCTCTAATTATTAGCAAATGTGCGTCCTACCCTGGTGTGTCTGAAAATGCTGTCTATAGACTCCATGTAAAACAAATAAAGCAAAGCATGTTCGTCTGCAATCATTATTGTCCTCGGTGAGCTTTGTTCATTTCTGACAATAACAACATTCAACTCTTTTGCTTTGATCTGTTCAATTCCAAGTTGTTGAATATAGTAGATTCTACTTCGCTGTTCCTTTTTCTCGCGTTCTGATAGAAACCTCTCACTATAGTAATCGTCCATTTTCCAGTTAACCATAATCCTGACTGTACCATTTTCCTTAGCCGCTTGCATGAGTGCATATTTTGTGGGATTGTATGGCCCTAAAGGTATCTGAATAGAAACCATGCATGAAGAAATAAGCAGAACACAAATGAAGCAAATTGCTACTAAGTTGTTTGTTGATAAATTTCTCTCATGCATTATGAAATGATTATGGAAAAAAAGATCCTGACTCTGACTATTTCTAAGTCTCCACCTTTTTAAACCTTAAGCATTTCAATTTGTTCTGTTAGATGTTATAGCCCGGATTATTCACCAAAGCCTGCCCCGACTAATTCGGTGAAATTTTCTTGTTAGCAAGGCGAGGGGGGAAAACCAGCGGAAGGGTACCTTAGTACCCTGAGCACGATTTTTCAACTTCAACGCGGCTAACGTGGAAATTTCACTTCGTGGGAATCGCTTCGCCTGCCTGCCGATGCAGTCAGGCAGGCTCGGTGCGCAGCATTTTATCTTCACCCAAATTTGAGTGAATGAAGTATTTGTCTATATCACCAGAACACAATGGTTTATGCTTTATTTTTAATACTTTCGTGAATAATTCGGGATAATACTTTCCTGTAATGCATTTAAGCACTCAGATGCTACCCCCAATAACACCAATCCGCCTATTTAATCAGCATCATTTTTCCGGTTAAGATTCTGCCTGAATGTTCGATTCTGTAGATATAGGCTCCGCCGGCTAATCGGCTGGCGTCGAATGTGACATGATGTCGGCCAGCGGTCATGATTTCGTTTACAACCGTTGCCGTTCTGCGGCCAAGCATGTCATACACAGTGAGCCTTACAAGTCCGGTTTCATCAATACTGAATGGAATTACAGTAGTGGGATTAAATGGATTAGGATAATTCTGCTCGAGGCTGAATGCTTGTGGATTTTCTGATCCATTATCTATATCGGTGGATTGTGAAATGTTTATAAAGTAATCATTACCACTGTTATTATCCCATGAATCATCTGAGTAGCTAATTACAAAAGACACATTAGTCACATTTTGATTCTCATTATTGAACGGTCCTAATTCAATTTGCAGGCGGCCATCATCCAGAACAGTCATTGGTGTTTGCACAGCAGGGCCATTTCCTTCAAAAAGAAACGTACCGGCTGGCCAATAATCTTCAATAGGCTGATTCCAGTTGTTAACACCCCAATGTAAATTGCCGCCCGTATGCGCGTTATTGATAGTCAGCGTGATAATATCATCTTTTGTGGGCTGTTCAGGGTTCCAGGAAACCGGTCCATCGGGACCGCCACCGTTATCTCCACTTGTTTCTCCCACCCAAACATGCTGAATAATAGATTTGGAAGTATTCCCGTGCGTATCGGCAGCTTCCACATAGTAATCTACCATAACATTATTGAGTCCGGCAATCGTGGCTCTGAATTCCTCTGCCTTATGTGTCGGCACCGGATTTGTGATAGGTGGAATGAACGTGCCCTCCATTTCTATGCTTTCCCATTCCCCCACGCCGGCTCCGCCACTATATGTTACGTTGGCATTAGTAATTTCAGGAGAATCAGAAACCCTGTATCGAACCCTTACAAAATCGAGTCCGCTCATATCATA
>SLDG01000299.1 GCA_007125355.1 Balneolales bacterium
AATCGATTTTTTGCTGATTTATTCTGTTCCGACATATCACAATTTAGTTAAGTAGTTCAATGAGTTTTAGTTTTGGTGGCACTTACTTAACTGAATTGTTTGTTGATTAATACTTACAAAAATTCTTAGTAATCGCCTCAGGTTTTTGTCCATTTGTAAAAACATACGTAAAGCTATTGTCAAAATATGAATAAAAGTGGAGTAAAATAACAGAGAAAAAAGATAGAATAAAAAGTATTGACTTATTTTTGTAAAAACAATAACATAATTGTTGTTAATACATGAGGCGTCTTAATTGGTTGTGCATACTATGAATTAGTTTGTTAAGTCCTCATTAAATAAAAACAAAAAAAGGAGAATACTATACGAAAATTATTTCCAATATTTACCACTGTAATTTTAATATTTAGCCTGATATTTCCGCCAATGCTTACAGCAAACAGTTGTACGACAGGCGGGCAGGGTGCTACTGATTGTGAAATCCAAGGTAGTGTTGGAGTTGCCTTAGGTGGTTTGTTCAAAGGGATAGAAGTAGAGCTTGAGATAAGCCATTCTGTAAGCTGTGGTGATGGATATTACGCATGCTGTAATTTTACTGGAGCAACTTGTATTGAAAACGAATGATTACTAATACTATCAAAGAAAAAAAAAACCATCAGCCTGATGCTAATTCTATTAGTATCAGGCTGTAGTAATAACAGCGAAAAAGAAACTTCTACTGTTAAGATATTGAATGAAAATATTATCAAGCATTCAATTGCACCAGGATCCGCTGTTGACATAAATGCATCTATATTTATCAGTAATCTAAGGACAGTTACGCTTGAAGGTACAGAATATTCTATGATTGGCAACATAAGATCATTAGCAATTGACGATTTAAAAGGCACTATTATTATCAACGACTCTGTATCAGAAAATGCTTTATTGGTTTTTACACTTGACGGTGAATTCGTGTCCCGATTTAACCGTGCTGGAAGAGGTCCCGAAGAATACACTGGAATAGATGATTTTGTTTTGTATGAACCGGGAGTTGTAGAAATACTTGATAAGGCCACCCGAAGATTAATCAAATACGATATTTTGACCGGAGAGTGGCTCTCCGAAAGACAAGTACCCTTTCATGCAGCAAGATTTAGATACTTAGCTGATGGTAAAAGCATGGTGTTTTACAGAGATGCTATGGGAGCTGCACGTGATGACTCAAAATGGAATTATGCCTTAATAGTAGCAAGTTCAGACTTTGAAGTAATTGACAAACATTTTAGCTTGAATGACAATAGCTCGGTCATGTTCAGCAGTATTACGGCTCCGCAAGCGTTGTCTGCAACATCATCAGGTGCTTTATTTTATACCTGGAGTAGTGATACATTGTACACTATAAATGAAGGTGGTATAAATCCACATAGTGTTATAGATTTTGGTGAGTTCTCAAGGAGTCGCTCCACTGAAACGTTTAGCAGTCCTGTTGAAGAATTAAGATATTTTGAAGCAAATGCTGATAAGTATGTAATGGGACCTATTTCTCCAATTAAAACAGAAAAGTTGCTCTCTTTTATTTTTTCAAAAGGAGATGATCTGTATTACTATATTTACAGGAAAGATATTTCCGATTCAGAGCTTTATGGCCAAATATCATTTGATGGCAGTAAGCTGCCACTGTATCCGCCATTCTTCCATACCAATGATACCTATGTATCAGTTATAAGCTGGAGCCAAATATCACAAATCTCGCCTGAGTACTTAAATACATTGAGCGGAGATTACAGTGAACTACGGTATGCTATAGAATCTTCTATCTCTGAATATGAAAATCCAGTTCTGCTGTTGTATGAATTTAAATAATAAGAAAGAAAACAATGAGGTTGATTATGAAAACTAACAAACCTACAGTACATATATGCGTTTTGTCGTTTCTTTTTTTTCTAAGTTTAGATTTCACAAATGCACAATCCTCTTCATCAAAGTTATTGCAGTTTGAAACCGATACCTATGAAATATTATTAACTAAAACCAAGGTGGATTTTTCCGGTACTGCTTCAAATCAAAGGCAGCGAAAGCTTCAGGGATCCCTTCAATTCATATCCAACAGGCTTGAGCCTGGAACAGAAGTAATAACTCGTGACAGATTCTTTATAGATAACACCTTTGAACTTGAAATTCGTGCAAAAGACAGTGTTATAGATGATATAATTAGACATGCTTCAAATCACTTTTTTGAGTTAATGGAATTAGAATATGAAGTAAAATTTGGCCGCAATATTCAACATGCCACTAAACACGAATTAATAATCATTGATGAGCTTCTTCTTCAAGAAAAGTTATCAAATAGAATATCTGATGCGGGAGTACTAAGTAGTGTTACCGTAAAGGATGGCAGAGTTAAGGCCGAGGGTGTAACACTCGAAACTGTTGCTGAAATACTAACCAATAATACTGATGCCAACGTAAATTTTTATGGCAATTTTGATTCAAGAATTAATTTTGAGATAGATTTAAGAAAGAGCATAGAACAAATTAATGACGCCTTGAAGCTAAAATATGGTTTGGGAATTAATTAAAGTTTCAAAAAATTTGTTTGAAAGTTGTTGGAAAAATAATAGATTAATTGTAACAAAGTTAACCGCGTTCGATAATCCGCCAAAGACCATCGGGCGTGTGTTTGATTAAAAAGCGACAGACTCTCCTATCTGTCGCTTTTTTTTATGCCGCTGAATAGATATATATGCGATACCTACGGTTTTTTGGGGGATACAATTACGACTCTACCACACCAGAATTCCACCAAATCTGACTTTTTTTGTCGCCTCAACTATAAACAAATAAACAGATAAACGAATAAACAATGTGTCCGTACCTCTTCACAAAACCTTGCCTTAAGAAACGTTTTATCGAGAAATTATCAACTTTCATCGAACATGTGGTTGATTTTAATTAATCGAAAAAAGAATGAGATAAATCTAACATATCGAAAAGCACTATTAAATTAATCAGATATTTCTCCTGAACACTACGACACAAAGTCGAACTAATCGTGAAAAAATATCGTGAAACGGAGAAATACAATGAAAACTAATTTGTTAAAACTCATATTTGCCTTTTTGCTTATCGTATCTTTTACTGCATGTCAGTCACCCGGTAGCGCCTCATACGATAATGATACTAATACTACTGGCGAAACTATGGAGACACTCAGCGTTCCATCTGATTTCAAGTGGAATACGCACAGTGACATCCAGGTAACTCTTGAATCAGAGCATACAGGAATTTTTCAGATTACTTCAGATAATGGTGTTGTATATTACAGAGCAGGTTTAAATGGAAATGGGCAGTATACATTTACATTGCCGGTTCCATCGTACGAGCGTGAAGTAATTGTCCGTTTCAGAGGAAATGAATCTAAATTAACACTCGATTCAGGTTCAGTATTCCTTTCAATTTAAGTAGCAGAAGTTAATTTTAGTGTAACTAAAAAATGGTAAAAAAATGAAATACAGAACAAATAAGTTTATCGCTCTATTTGCATGTATTGCGGTTGTATTCCTCATATCCCCAAATGTGCATGCACAGACGGCAGTCACAGGTGTTCAGGCATCATACAATAATGTAAATGATACCTCCAACGACTACACTCTTGGTGGCCGGAACTATACATTTAACAGTGGATCAGAAAATGATTTACTGATTTTTGGCGTAGAAGTTGGATCTCTGACCTACACTCCGGCTCAATATGCTACCAGGATAGATTATGAGAGAGTTCCCATAGGAAATATACCACCGGAGCGTCAGGTTATGTTTTATGAGGGTACAGCGAGTTCTTCAAGTGTAAATCTTAAACCCGGATTTGCGGGTTCAATGAAGGAAATATTATTAAGCCCTATCTTAAATCGGGGCGTAGATAACATCTTCCAGCACACAGGAGATGGCAGTGGAAATGTTAACAATATTCAACGGCTTGATTTCTTTTTTGATGATGGCCTGACAGTGCCACCGAATGTTTCTGAAGATGGCTTTATAGTAATGGAAAGAGGAGGCAATGACCCCATTAAAATTGCACTCATTACTTCACTTGATGCAAATGGTAAACCTGCTTCGTTCGGCCCCGTAGTATCTGCCCAACCTTCTGATTGGGGAAATACCGGTTTTAGCCTTAGAACTCAGGTAATGAGATCTGATCAGCCCGGCGCACAGCAAACACAAACTGCAAATTTGAATCCTCAGAATATTACAGGAATACTTTTTACTTTCAGCGACTTAGGTGCTTCAGCCGGACAAACCATTTACGGTTATTCACTTACCGCGGGTGATGCTCCGTCTAATAGCTCTCAATGGCTTGATGTAAGTACTTTCCCTACAGATACTGATGATTCTAAAGGTGGGCTTGACCTTCTTGCCGGTGGTGCTTTTTTTAGTGCAAGTCCGGTTATTGAGGCCAATGACAACAGCTACGCTACAACTTCTGATGTTCCTGTAAATAAAGATGTTTCTGTGAATGATTTTTTCAATAATGGCTCTGAATTTACATTGGTAAGTAACCCTTCAAGCGGAACACTTCAATTCAACAACGATGGCACGTTTACATATATTCCGGATCTGAATTTTGACGGTCAGGTGGAATTTGATTATGAAGTTTGTCTGCCTGCACCCGTAGATTACATTTGCGATACAGCTACCGTTACCATTACTATCGACCCGCCTCTTGGCCCGATTGTAAATCTTTTCCCTGCTGCGGGATTTGGTACGCTTGCATTTGAGGACTTATGGCCATCTTTGGGAGATTACGATTTTAATGACCTGGTAATTGATTATCAATTTGAAATTCATTCTGATGTCTCCAATTTCGTAGAAAGCGTTGATGCTACGTTTATCATCAAAGCTTTTGGCGCGGGATATCAAAACGGATTTGGTTTCCAGCTTTCTGATGCTATTAATCCGGCAGATATACAGGTTACAGGATA
>SLDG01000280.1 GCA_007125355.1 Balneolales bacterium
ACGAGAAAAACTTCTTATTGCCGTACGGTTTCCAGCTGCAAACATCCGCAGTGCGGAAGAAGCCGAATCAGCATGCTTTCACTATTGGTTTTGTAGGCCGCCTTGATACATGGACCAAGGGCTTGGACCTACTTATTCAGGCATTTAGTGAATTCCAAAAAATGGAAAATAATTCCAATTTGTGGATTGTAGGTGATGGGCCCGGAAAGGCTGATCTTTTAAAGTACATCAAAGAAAACAACGTTGAGAATGTCGTTTTATGGGGGAGTAAGTTTGGAGATGAGAAGGATGGATTAATCTCTCAAATGCATGTTTTTGTTCATCCTTCGAGGAATGAGGGGTTGCCTGCATCGGTACTGGAAGCCTCAGCGATGGGCGTTCCTGTAATTGTATCAAAACCCACAAATGTCGCCGAACCGGTAGCCCGGTTTAAAGCTGGCACGGCACTTGCATCTAATACTAAAGAAGACCTGAAGGAAGCGTTCCTTCAGCTAAAACAAACAAAAAACAATGCCATGAAAACACTATCAGAAAATGCCAGAAAGATGGTTGCTGATGAATACTCATGGGATAACCTGATAAGCAAGTACGATACGCTTTACCGCTAAAAAATTTTGACAGCAGGCATTTCACATAAAAAAGATCACACGCAGTTTTTAAATACCATTAACTGGTTGCTGCTCGCTATCATGTTCATGATGATAGCGGCTTTTTTTACGTGGAGTGAAAACATAACCATTACCAGAATCATTAAGGTAATCGGCCGTATGGGCATGCTTGGGGCATCTTGGCTTGTTTACGTGAAGATTATAAACTACGGTGCCGTTGATTCCCTTAAAATTCAAAACCCTCTTGCAATCGGGCTCTACTTGGCCTACCTCGGGTTAGGGCTGGCTTCTTTTATATGGACATCAGATCTCGGCGTAAGTGCACTACAGTGGTTTATGACGTCCCAAACTCTCATTTTTTGTTTTTTCTTTATAAAAAGCCTCTACCTGCTTGATGAGTATTTTCCCGGTCACAGAATCAGGCTTTATAACATTCTCGGGAATTCAATATTTGCCATAATTGTCATTTTCCTGGTTGGCATGTGGGTTAATCCGGATGAGTTTATCCGCTACACGCACGGCGGCACTGAAGCCAGACTGGGTGGTTTTATTATGAATCCAAATGAACTGGGCATGCTTGCAGGCGTAGGCGTGGCCGGTTTTCTCTTTGATATAAAACGGGATCACCAGAAATGGATCGCAATCGCAAAGATTGTCATTCTTCTTTATGCTCTGTTTCTGACAGGCTCACGTTCTTCATTGATTGGGGCTGTTTTTATCATTCTGTTCTACATAATGTTAACCAACAACACACGCCTGAAGCTTGCGATTATTGGCGGTATGCTTTTGGTACTTCCGCCCCTTGTACACACCGTAATTCTGAAAGACGGTGATGCAGAGCGTGTTGAAGAAGTGTTGAGCATGACCGGACGCCTTCCTTTCTGGCAGGGATTAATCAACGAAGGATTGCCGCGTGAACCATGGCTTGGCTTCGGCTTTATGCGCATCGATTACAACGATTATTTCCAGTCACGAAACAGCTATCCCGGCATGATGACCCACAACACCTTCATTCAGGTGCTAATGAATCTGGGATTTGTTGGCCTTGTGATCGTCACTTTTCAAATGATATTCACTTTTATCGGGATAGCTCGAGAAGAGCCCGAAAAGAAATTGATGCTGCTAAGCATCATGATTCCCATTATGATCAACTCTTTTACGGAGTTTGGTGTATTCGGGGAATCAAACTTTGGTATCCTTTTTTATCAGCTCATTATTCTGTACATCGCTTTTAAAAGAAACCCAATTATTACACCAGCACAACGACTCCACCTTAAAATTACAAGACCAGATTTAAAACTAACGTGACTATGGAAAATTTACTAACCAAATTAAACTACAAAACAGACTCAAAAAATGGCAATATGGCATTGGGTGTCTATATTATTAAGAATCCTGATGGATCTCCTCGCTGGATTTTTCCGGCTCATGCGAAAAAGCCTCTTTTCCTGAAGTTTTATCACGTAGAAGGGTTACAAGCCCGCATATTCGCACTCCTTTCTAAAGTAATTTTTCTTTTGGGTATTCAATCTGTCGTTTATCGTAAACAAATCTGGGATCTGCATACAGAGATGCCTGAGCAGGAATTACCCGTGGATTTAGCAAATAGTCAGTGGGCTTTATTTACAGGTACAAAAGGCCCAAATAACAAAATGCTTCTTTATGGAGAAAAAGAATCAGGTTCTTTTTTTCTGAAAATTCCAACTACCAGTCAGACTTCTGGTATTGTTGAAAAAGAAAAAGAAGGCTCTGAAAAAGCGGCCTCGATTTCACCTGCGTCGTTTACAGTCCCTTCAGTAAAAACGCATAAAAACGGAATACTGGAAATAGAGGATATTGGAAAGCAGGGTAAACGATCCAACGAATTTTCAGATAAACATAAACGCGTTCTTACCGAAACCTGTCTGAAAACAGCACAAGTAGAGATAACTGACAAATCACCCTGCTTTAATGAAGGGGCCTGCCACCTGGCACTCGCTCACTTGAAAAGCGACCCGCGAATTTCTAAAAATCTTATTGACAAACTTAAAAAGCTGGAACAACAATTAAGAAATGTACCGTTCTTTAGTGCTTTTGCCCATCGTGATTTTACTCCCTGGAATATGTTTGTTCAGCAAGACCATCTGGCTGTATATGACTGGGAAATGGCAAAAGATGCATACCCTCTCGGTTTCGATGCGTTTCATTTTGTGATTCAGAAAGGAATAATGATAGAGCGAAAATCCTGGAAAGATATACGTAAAGAGCTACACAGAAGTGTTATCCCTTGGTTTAAAACATTAATTAGCGGGACCGGTACTGAATGGGAAAACTATCTCAAATTGTACCTGTTTGTTAATATCACTAAGTATCTTGATATATATACAAGGCAGGAAAACTGGCACGATCAGATTTATTGGCTGATGGAGACTTGGAATGAAGCGCTCAGCGATATAACCGCTAAACCCAATAACGCCAGAACTCTTCTTATCGATGATGTATTTAGCATGTTACGTGAAAGAGATTATGCAACAATTAAGTTTCCTGTAATACCACCTAACAGCTTAAGCCCTTATTCTGATATTGATATTTGCTTGTCAAAAAACGATAGCATTCAACTTGTAAACCGACTTAAGAAACATCCGCTTGTTCAAAAAGTATTACAAACAAAGAGCTCATTTATGTCGCAGGTTCAAATCATTTTAATCAACAATGAAATACTGAATCTTGATCTTATTTGGCAACTCAAGTGGAAGCAAATGGAGATGATGAATATTGAAGCGGTACTTGAACGGGCCCAACCCAATGCCTATGGGGTTAAGGCTATGCATCCCAAAGACCTGAAAACGTATCTGGGATTATTCTATGGTTTGAATAACGCCATGGTTCCTCAAAAATACGAGCATCACCTAAGCCGGGATACTGAGCAGTATTCAATTGTGCATTCAATTATAGATTCATCGTACGGACAACAAATCATCCCACAAAAAAATCTTGTGAAAGCTGTTAGAAAACAGGCAGTCAACAGAGGTCTGAGCGGTATTAAAAACAGAGCATCTTATCTATTTGATACAATTTACTCGTTGTTCAACCAAAGAGGAATGATTATAACATTCAGCGGTGTGGATGGTGCAGGCAAGTCTACTATCATAGAACGAATGCGCTATGAGTACGAGAAAAAATTGCGCAGAAGAGTGGTTGTACTGCGTCACAGGCCTTCTATTTTACCAATTCTGAGCGCCTGGACGAAAGGTAAAGCCAAAGCTGAGCAGGATTCAGCGAATACTCTGCCACGGCAGGGCACCAACAGCAGTATGCTCAGTTCGCTGCTCAGATTCTCATATTACTACACAGACTATTTGCTTGGGCAATTTGCAATTTATATCCGCTATGTACTGCGCGGAGATATTGTGCTCTACGACCGCTACTACTTCGACTTTATAAATGACAGTGTAAGAAGCAATATCCGCCTGCCTGAAAGGCTGCTTCGAACCGGATATTTGTTTTTAATAAAACCCGATTTCAACTTTTTCCTGTATGCTGATGCCGATACCATTCTGGCAAGGAAACAGGAATTAGACAAGGATACCATTAAAACGCTCACCAAAAAGTATCTGGATCTGTTTAAAACCCTCGCCCGTACAAAAAAAGCATCGCATCGCTATGTAGCCATTGAAAACAGAGTTTTGGAAGATACAGTAAGTGAAATAATCAGGACAACCACCGGAAAGGCCGCCTGAAGATGAAGAATCTGATCGAAAAAATAATACGACTCAGGAATCCCGGTTTCCGGTTTGATGTCAATCTGAATAGCACTGCGCTTTACAGTTTTGTTTGGGGGCAAATATGGAGTTTAATCCGGGGGTGGAAGATGATGCTCTTTTTCCGAAATCCAAAAATGGCCATGCTGGGCAAGCGGGTACAATTTTTCAACCTCGCAAAAATAAAGTTCGGGCGATTCATGAAATTAGGCGATCAGGTTTATCTGAGCGCTCTGGGAAGTGAGGGGATTACGCTGGGGGATAATGTTGGATTGGGAGCTTTCAGCAGAGTGATTGTATCTACATCTCTCAATCAGATCGGAACGCATATTCGTATTGGCAACAATGTTGGTATCGGTGAGTATGCCTATCTGGGTGGAGCCGGCGGACTCGAAATCGGCGATGATTGCATAATTGGGCAATATTTTAGCTGCCATCCTGAAAACCACAATTATGAAGATATTGATACTCCTGTTCGCCTGCAGGGGGTTAACAGAAAAGGCATCACGATTGGTAAAAACTGCTGGATTGGCAGTAAGGTCACCATTTTAGACGGGGTTAATATTGGCGACGGATGCATTCTGGCAGCGGGGTCAGTGGTTACCAAAT
>SLDG01000095.1 GCA_007125355.1 Balneolales bacterium
ATGCTCAGTATTCTGAGGAATATATCCGCGAAAACTTTACTGACCGTGCTGACATAAACCTTGTTTTCGAATCTGTACACAGAAGAAAAGATGGTTCAACCTACGATGTAGAGGTAAGTGTTGTTTCCTTTGACAACAATAACGAGAGGTTGTTTTTTTGCTATTGCAAAGACATTACAGAGAAGAAAAAAGTAGAGTCCAAACTCAAGCAGACACAGCTACAATTAAAGACCCTCGGAGATAATCTGCCGAATGGTGCCGTATATCAGATACAAAGTGATAGAGCAAATACAAAAAGAGATTGCACCTATATTAGTGAAGGAATTGAAAAAATTTGTGGTATCTCTGCGTTGGAAATTATAGATGATATAAGCAAACTTTATAATCTAATACTAAAGGAGGATCTACCTGGAATAGCTGAAAAAGAAGCTGAATCGCATAAAGAATTGTCCGTTTTTAACGAAGAAATAAGAATTCGGGATGCTAAAGGAAATCTAAAATGGCTAAGGGTTGCCTCAGCCCCTCGCTTAATCGGTAATGATGAGATCTTATGGGATGGAATAATGATCGATATTACCGATAAAAAGTTTGCAGAAGAAGAGGCAAAAAACTTCAAAACCATCATTGACAAATCGGTTTATGGATTGGCAATTAGTGATTTAAAAGGAAACGTATTATACATAAATGACTTCTTTGCTTCTATTCATGGGTATCAACCTCACGACTTAATAGGTGAGCATCTCTCAATATTCCATTCTGAAACTCAAATGCCTAATGTTCATAAACACCTGTAAAAACTCTTCGAAGAGGGTAGTTTTGAAGCTTCCGAAATATGGCACGTCCACAAAAATGGAACAGAATTCCCGATGCTTATGAGTGGAGTCGTTATACATGACAACGAGGGCAATCCCCAGTTTTTAGTTACTTCTGCAATTGACTTAACAGACTACAATAAAGCAAAAGAAAAGTTACAGGAAAGTGACAACCGCTTTGCTCAAATTGCAGCACATAGTCAGACGGTTATTTGGGAAGTGGATTTGCAAGGTCGCTACACCTATGTTAGCCCAATGTCTGAGCATATATGGGGCTATAAACCAGAGGAGCTAGTGGGTAAAAAACATTATTACGATCTCCATCCCGCTTTGAATAGAGAAGAATTTCGCGCCATGACGATGGAAATGTTAAATAAGGGAATTACCATTAAGGATTTTGAAAATTGTATTGAACGAAAAGATGGCACAATGATTTGGGTAACAACAAATGGAGTGCCTGTTTTTAATAAAAACAAAGAACTCATTGGTTATCGTGGTTCTGATAATGATATAACCCAACGTAAAGCTGCCGAATTTGAAACCAAACGTTTCAAAGTAATTGCTGAAAGTGGAAATTACGGTATGGCAATCACAAACGATGAAGGTATCATTGAATATGTGAATCCATTTGTTGCTGAAATTCATGGTTACAAAGTGGATGAAGTTATAGGTAAGCCATTATCAATATTCCATACTGAACAGCAGCTAATCGACACATTATATTTGTTTGAATCTATAAAAGAAAGTGGGGCTCACGACCCTGCTATTGTATGGCATTGCCATAAAAACGGGACTGAGTTTCCGATGTTAATGAGTGGCACGGTTATTAATGATGTTGAAAATAATGTGCAGTATATAGCTACATCTGCGCTGGATATGACGGATTATTTTAGAGCGGAAAAGCAAATTAAGGAACAGGAAACTCGGTACTCATCAATTATAGAACTTTCAAACACCGGTGCCTGGGAATATGATATAGAAAAAAATAATGTTTGGTGTAGTAAGGGATATTTTTCAATGTTGGGATATGATGTTTCAGAATTTGATATAGATACTACTAATAATATTGATCAAGTATGGGTAAAGCTGATAAACGCTTCTGATCAAATTAAAGCGCAGGAAACTTTTAGTGCATATTTGAATAGTGAAACACCTGGGTTGTATGAGAATACATTTAGAATGAAACATAAAGAAGGACATGACATATGGATTTGGTCGAGAGGGCAGCGCCTGAAAAATGAAGATGGGAGCTTTTCAAATCGAGTCCTTGGAACTCATATTGATATTTCAGAGCAACAAAATTATCTGGAAAGAATTGAAAAACTATTGAAAGTTGAAGAAAGGCAGAACCAAAGCCTCCAATCGTTCACGCATATAGTATCACACAATTTAAGAGTTCATACAGCAAATATGCTCGGAGTTTTGATGCTCCTCGAGTCAGAAAAACCAAAGCTTTATGATGACGAGTATGTTAACATGATAAAAAAGTCTGCTAATAAACTCGAAGAAACAATAACGGACTTAAACGAGACGCTCAGCTTCCGACACACCACTCTACAGCAGTACAAAACAATTCGTCTCTATGATTTCATTAATGAAGAATTGAAACGACTACGAGCAAAGGAAGATTTTAAAAATATTGAAATTATTTTTGAGGTAGATAGAAACGCGAAAATTCATACTGTACCTGTTTTTTTAAAAAGGATTCTAAGTAATCTAATTGATAATGCAGCTCAGTTTAGATCTACTTCAAGAGATGCGTTTATAAAAATAAGTTCAGAGAAAAAAGGTGATTTTATTGCTCTATCAATTGAAGATAATGGTACTGGAATTGATCTTAACCTGCATGGTGAAAAGCTTTTTGAGATGTATAAAAGATTCCACGAAGACTCAACCAAAAAAGGCTTAGGATTATATATTGTAAAAAATCAAGTTGAAGTGCTTGGTGGCTACATTGAAGTGCAAAGCGAATTAAATAAAGGTTCAAAATTCACCATTTTTTTGCCAAATGAAAAAATTTAATGAAGTTATCCTGGTCGAAGATGATATGATTCAGGTTTTTCTGACATCAAAATTCATTGATCGTACTGAAATTGTAAACAAAGTAACAACATTCGAAAACGGGAAAACCGCTTATGAAGCCATGAAACTTCGCTCTGATAATGGAGAACCATTTCCTGACATCATTTTCCTTGACTTGAATATGCCCATATGGGATGGCTGGGATTTTTATGAAGCCTTCATTCAATTACACGCTAGCAAAGGCGTGACCACCTATATACTAACAAGCTCCTTGAGCGAAAATGACTACCAAAAAGCTAAGGAGTTAGGGCTAGGCGAAAGATACATCTCAAAACCATTGAGCTTTCAAAAACTGAAAGATCTTTTGGGGGTGGATTAATTATAATCAGCCTTGTATTTGCTCTTGCAAGTGATACTTATGACCATTTTGCCGATACCTATCGGAATGGAGAGGAAATAACCGTTTGGTAGAGCTTTCTAACCCGAATTATCCATCTCGATTTTTGTAAACAAGACGGACAGGATAAAACGACGGAATTGCACTTTAGATTTAGTGGTGAATAACGACCACTAAATGCCAAAACCTGAACTGAAGCAGGAGTACAGTTTGCTCCGGGATAATATTCCTCAATTTAATTACCAACTCAACATATTCCGGAATATCCAGAATCCATACTGTCATCTATCAATCCTAAAATAATGGTTGATTGTTGAAATATTTAATTTCTGAGAATTAACTTTGCCCAAAAACACCTTGATATTTCCAAATTTTGGAATCTATTTGTTTATTCTGGAAGGGATCAAACAATTAACTATTCCCTTAAGCTGCCTAATATCAAGTATATAAAACTTATTATTCAACTTTGGCACAGGAATTGACCCTTGTTTCTTCGAAACCTCAATAGAGAAACAAAACAAAGTCAAAATGAAATCAATTTTCCTGCTTTTAATACTAACCTTGGTTGGCGTTAGCTCCCTGTTTGGACAAAGTGAACCCTCTACGTACTTCAATGTGTATGTACCACCCAATAATGAACCGCTTCAACGTAACGTCGCGCTAATAGTAACAGCTATTGCAGACAGCACCAGTTTCGATATTATTGATGATGATATGGATGGAGATGATGACGATTCCGTATCAGGAATGTTAATGGCGGGCCAATCACAAATCGTTTATATAGCCGAAGGTGGCGTTAATGATGATGCCCGTTATGCCTCAGGCGGTGTTCTTGCAAGTAACGGCGATTATTTTTTTATCCATGCCGATAAACTTGTGAAAGCAAAGATGTCAACCGATAGCGATTGGCAGCATGACTTTGTGCCATCCGTAAATAAAAAATCGGTTGGGCAAAAATTCTTCATCTACACACCTAAAGGTTCATCTAACGGTCGGGACATCAATGTATTTGCCTATGAAGAGAATACCACGGTAACCATCTCTCGCATTTCCCTTTCTCCTACGCTTCATTCAGGCCATACAAACGTAGACATAAATCAGCGAACCATAGTAGCACAGCGAACCTTAAATCCCGGTCAGGATTTGATTTATTACTATCAGGAAGGACGTAAACTACTTGAATCCGGCCATACTTATATGGTTGAAACAAATAAAGATGTTAGTGTTCAATATGGCTCATTAATGCAAAACTCGCGAGATGGCGGCGCATATGTGCCATCTTCAAATGGAAGCGGATCAGGAGACCTTTTCTATTTTGCAGTACCTTATCAGGCACAGGGGGAGCAGGAGATTCGAATTATTTCCTGGGATAATAATAATCAGGTAAAGCTTGAGCGATACAGTAACGGTTCTTGGATTGAAATGGAAAATTGGAGTCTAAATGCAATGGAACCGGCTGATTGGGTAGGCAGACAGCATGGTAATGTATCCTACCCTACCGTTTTCAGAGTTACTGCCACACCTGGCAAGCGTGTTTCTGTGATGGAAGCAAATTGGATGGAGACCGGCTCAAACAGAACCTCCGATATGGCTACTATGGTCTCTTCTGCCAATGGAACATCCTCTGGCACAGAGTTTTTGGCTTATATGCTTCCCCCAAGCTTACAAAACAATGTGGTAAATCCATTTACAGGTGAGCGCTTTGTTGGTAGTATTA
>SLDG01000062.1 GCA_007125355.1 Balneolales bacterium
TCTGTTCCGGTTATAATCAAATCAACCTGGCCCGATTTAATGACATGCCCGGCAGCAGAGTCAACAATGAGCGTCATTGGGATTTCCGCTTTCATTAACTCCCATGCAGTCAGCCGGGCGCCTTGTAGTAATGGGCGTGTTTCATCGACCCAAACATGTACTTTCTTCCCGGCTTTATGTGCGTGGTAAATCACGGATAATGCGGTACCGTAAAGCCCGGTGGCAAGGCTGCCGGTATTACAATGCGTCAGGATATTTGCCTTTTTGGGGACTAATTCCTGACCAGATAATCCAATTTTTTCACATATTCGTTTATCTTCTTCATGAATAGTTTTTGCAATTTGAAGAACATGCTTTTTAATTTCATTAATCGGTTTTTCTTTATAAGCGTGGATACTCGATTTTAGCCGTTCAAGAGCCCAATTAAGGTTTACAGCGGTTGGCCTTGATGATGACAGATATTCGGCAATGCGGTCAACTTCTATCTTAAAGCTGGCAAAATTGGTTTCTGGCAGGTCTTTAATACCTAAATAAAAAGCATATGCTGCTGCAATACCAATGGCCGGAGCTCCACGAACTTTTAATTTTTTAATGGCGTCCCACATTTGGCCGACATCCCTGATATCGCAATACACTTGTCTGCCAGGCAGGAATGTTTGGTCAATAATTCTTACATAGCCGTCTTTCCATTCTATAGATTGAATAATTGTTTCGTTATTAGACATTTTTGTAATCAGTTATTGTTTGTAATAGTATAGAGTTTAAAATAACCCGTTTAAGCAATTTGGAATATACCAAAGAGAATTTCAAGAAGAAGATATTTTTCTGTAACCTGAAACCCAAAATTATCCAATAATCATTACACCCTCATTTCCTCGGATGAAATTCCTTGTAAACCTGATGCAAAAACGAGCGGTCTACATGTGTGTAGATTTCGGTTGTGTTGATGGAGGCGTGGCCAAGCATTTCCTGGACGGAGCGTAAATCAGCGCCGCCTTCGAGCAGGTGCGTTGCAAAAGAATGGCGAAGTGAATGCGGAGAAACCGATTTTTCTATGCCACCGAGTTTTGCGTATTTTTGAATGATATTCCAAACACTCACTCGGCTAATAGGACCACCAAGGTGGTTCAAAAATACTTTATTCTGAGATTTTTGAGGACTTTTAACTAACTCTACTCTGCCGGTTTCTAAATAAGTTGTAAGTGCATCGGAAGCATACTCGCCAACCGGTACAAGTCGCTCCTTACTTCCTTTACCAAAAACCCTTATAAACCCGATTTCCAGAAACAGTTGGTCAAGCCCTAAATCGGTAAGTTCAGATACACGCATACCACTTGCATACAAACACTCAATAATGGCATAATCCCGCATCCCAAACGGAGTTGACCGGTCTACTGAATTCAGCATGTCTTCTATTTCACCTGGATTTAGCACATCTGGCAGTTTTCTGGATTTTTTGGGGAGTTCTATTAACTCAGCGGGGTTTGCCTTACTGAACCCCTCTATCAACAAAAAATGGTGAAAGGATCTAATCGAGGAAATATTTCGGGCGATGGTTGTAGTGGCAAGTTCCATCGCGTTTAATTCCGCCAAAAAATCCTCTATGTGGCGAATATCAATCCCGGATAATTCCGGTAGTCTACGGATGTTTCCAATATAGTCGAGATATCGTTTTAAATCGTTTTTGTAAGACTCAAGCGAGTTTTCAGAGAGGCCTTTTTCCAGCTTTAAATATTGCAGAAATTGCTTTAAATCGGCAAGAAAAGGAGTTTCCAAAGCAGATTAGTTTGTGGCTTGTTTTACAGCGGTTTTTTCTTCGGTTTTCTCTTTTTTCTCATCACTCGCAAGTTGCTCTTTTTCTTTTTCATCCTGACCCGGGTATTTAATTCGGGTATGGTAAATAGCGGCAAGGATCTGTAAGAAAGCAGCTTTTATGAGATTTAAATCCCTGAAAGTAAGCGGACAATTTTTGAGCTGTCCTTCAGCTACGCGTTCATCTACAAGTCGGTCGACCAAGGTTTCAAGTTTTTTATAGGATGGGTCTGAGAGCGATCGTGAAGCTGCTTCCACACAATCGGCGAGCAATAGAATTCCGGTTTCTTTGGTGTCGGGCAATGGGCCGTCGTATCGGAAGAAATCCTCTTGAATTTCTTTGTTCTTATCTGATTGCTTTTGCGCTTTATCATAAAAATATTTAATAATACTGTTCCCATGGTGCGTTTCAATAAACTTAACGATAATTGGCGGTAGGTTCTCTTCTTCAGCTATCTTTATGCCGGCTTTTACGTGATCTTTAATCACCTTGGCACTCATGCTCGGGGTTAATTTATCATGTTCATTTGCTCCGGGAGATTGATTTTCCACAAAATACTGTGGCTTTTCCATCTTCCCGATATCATGGTACAATGCTCCGACGCGCGCCAATAATGCATTTGCCTGAATGGCACTTGCAGCTGCCTCCGTTAAATTGGCCACTTGCATACTATGTTGAAAGCTACCCGCGGCTCGTAGCATAAGTGATTTAAGAATGGGGTTATTGTTATCGTTAAGCTCATACAAGGTTACATCGGTAGTCATAGTAAAGAGCTTTTCAAACAAATAAATTAATGGGTAAGTTAGGATAGAGATGAACAGGATATTGACGAAAACGTAGACCAAGTTCATTCCAAGTGAATCCCACGCACCGGTGCGTGCTAATGTAAACCCAAGCAGTACAATTCCATAAGAAATAAAAACCAAGACCGGGGTCGTCATAAAAAATTGATTTCGCTGCCTGATATCTCTTACAGAATATACCCCCATGAATGATGCAACAACAGATACAGCTACAAATTCGTAGTTATAACCGTTTATTTGAGCCGCTATAAGCGAAATGGTTATTGCAGACAATAATCCGACTCTTGAATCGAAGAAAATGGTTAAAAGAATCGGAGCAAGTGCCAGCGGCACAATGTATTCTGATATACTATCGATACCGGCTATAATAGCACTTGCACAAATGACCAAACCAAGCATGAGAAAAACCAGCCCGAATTGTTTGTTTTCGTCAAATATTTTTCGCCTGTAAAGGTACAAATAGGTCAGAAAAGTGAGAAAGAAAGCAAAAATAATGAGGAAATCGCCAATGTATCTGAGAAATATTTCAAGGTTAGATGCTCTGCTTGCTCTTGCGGCTTCAAGGCTTCGCAGCATGTTCAATTTGTTTTGATCTATGAGATCGCCACGCCTTATTATAACTTGTCCGGATGCAACAGCCCCCTTAGTACGGCTGATATTGGCTATAGCTTCATTAATTCGTGCCTCTGTTTGTTGTTCATTGAAGATAAAATTTGGTTCGATAATCACTTCGAAAACTTCAGTTGCTATCCTTGCAGGCTCGTTTCTCAATACTCTTGAAAGGCGGAATGACACAAATTCCCGGGCTTCATCTAAATCTCTTACATTTGCCAGGTTTATCACTCTCTCAGTTCGGTCTCTTAAATTCCGTACCGAAATTTCATTACTCTCCACTTCAGTACGTGGTACATTAAGAATTCCATCTCTTAAAACTTCGCTTAGCAGATGCTCGAGCCTGTTGCGTGACTCCTTTAAAACCGGAGCCCTGCCGTCTCTTCCGAATTGCTCATTTCTTGCTGTTTCAAGGTATTGATTGAGCAAAAACTGCATGCTATTGCCACTAAAAAAAAGATTGGCATTGTTCAGCTCCTGCCTGAATCTGATGCTATCCTGACGTGTGGTTTCCGCATCATTTTCGATGCTAAATTGCCAGGTTGTATAATATTCAAGTAAGGGCCTTAGCCGGTTTTCAATAGAATCTATACGTACCTGAAGGCGTTCTTCAATATCCGGTAGGACTTGAAATACTGGCGGTGTCGACTCTCTGATAGATTTAATTTCAGCTTCTAATTCTGCATCGCTTTTTAAAATGCTGAAGTCGAAGGGAGCATTAAGATCATCCTGACGCCAAGGTTCATTTATCTGAAAACTAAGCTCTCTAACGACATCTCTGGGATACAAAGCGATTATAACACCAACAAAAAAAACAGATATCAATATTTTGATAATCAGGTTCTTTCTCTTGACTTTACCTTCCAACTCTTTTTGCGCCTTCTCGCCCATCATAGGAGATTGTAACCCTCGCTTTTTTCTTCCAAGGCCGATTTTTTCCAGAAATTTCATTTAAAAAAAGAGGTTTGAGATTTGAATTTAAGTACGTGCAATAATTTTTTTTGCATGCCCTTAACAGAAGGTTTTGATATTAGTGAGATAAACAACAGAACTTACTGGATATTAATTGGATGTAAGTTAATGAAATACTAAGAACGTTGCGAATTTCGGGTTATGCGTATTTTTTTAAAATGGGCGTTTTGCCGGTATAAGTTTATTAAAAACCAGTGAAATAACGGCAAATACTGATAATCCGCAGAGCGTGTACCATGGCCATGCTAAAGGTGAATAGAATATGATAAAGGCCATTATTACCACGCAAATTAAAAGGCTTGCAGTAGCGCTTTCGGTAGATATTTTGCTGTAAATGCCCATAATGAATGCTCCCAAAAGTGCACCATATGTGAAACCGGCAATGCTTAAACCTAATTCTACAATAGGATTTTGAGTATCTGTGAACATAGATGCAAATACAATAAAAATGAGTGTCCAAATCACCATCATAAAGCGCGAGGTTTTGATAGCATCCGGCCTGATTGCCAGTTTCGGGAAGATATCAAAAAGGGTAGATGATGACAGCGATGATAAAGAGCTGCTGAGCGTACTCATAGCAGCTGCAAAAAGTGCAGCGATAAACAAACCGGTTGCTCCGGCTGGTAGTTGTTCCACAACAAACTTCAGCAGGACTTCATCTGGGTTATTTAATCCCAATTCTGCAAATGGAACACCGTTGTAAAAAATATAAATCAGTAACCCGACCAGGAGGAATAATAAAAA
>SLDG01000264.1 GCA_007125355.1 Balneolales bacterium
CAGATTTATGTCATCATATTCTGACGTAATTCGTATGCTATGATCACCAAAAACAGTTCCTGTTCTTTGGGATGTTATGATAAATGAATCAGGATCAACCTTTCCTCTTTCAGGAACACCGAAACTTGTGTTTTTTGAGATGCCTGCACCTTTTTGCCAGAGGTTTGCCATAGTAACCGCGGTGCCGCTGGGGGCGTCTGCTTTTTCTTTGTGATGAACTTCATGCAGAGAAGCATCGAAAAAGTCGCTTTGCCCATATAATTTTCCGGCTTGTTCCATTAGTTTAAGAAACAACTGAACTCCAAGACTGAAATTGGAACCGTAAACAATACTTGTCTTATTTTCTACAGCTACCTTTTCAACCCATCCGGTTTTGTCGTACCACCCGGTAGTGCCAATCACCAATGGAACCTGCAATTGAGCTATCTTTTCGATATGATTTTTTACCACATCGGGATGAGTGAATTCAATGGCGACATCGATACCCCTGAAATTCTCAGCGGTAATTCCGGCACCGTTTTCGTTGTTGCTTTCCCCAAGTATCAATGCAGGCTCAAGATTAAACCGAGGAGCAAGCTCGCAGATTCTGTTCCCCATTTTTCCATCCCCTAAAACAGCAATGCGTACCATTATAAATTTTCGGGTGTTTTGGTTTCAGGGAAGAAAACATCGTGAAGTGCCTGTACAGCATTGATAGCGTGGTCATTCTCAACGACGACTGACAGATTTATGTCAGAGCTGCCTTGTGAAATCATTCGAATTGGAAAATCAGAAAGAGCTTCAAATGCCATGGCTGCAATTCCCCTGCTACTGAGTAAGTCTTTCCCCACAAGAGAAATCAATGCTTGGTTATGATATGCTTTCACCGTTCCGATTTGCGACAATTCTTCTATAACATGGTCGATATTGGCTTTTTTATCAACTGTCATGCTTATCGAGACTTCTGAAGTAGTAACCAAATCTACCGATACCTCATGTTTCTCGAATATTGAAAACACTTTTGCGAGAAAACCCCATGCCAATAACATCCGTGAGGATATTATAGTGAGCACTGTAATATCTTTTTTAAACGCGATGGCTCTTACAGGAGAGTCTGAATCTGCATCAGAAAAAATTCTGGTTCCGGGATGTTGTGGCTCGTACGTGTTTTTTACGTACACGGGGATATTCTTCTCAATAGCCGGCTGAATCGTAGCTGGATGCAAGACCTTAGCACCAAAGTACGCCAATTCCGCCGCTTCGTTAAAGCTCAATTCTTTAATGCTGAACGCCTGCTTGATAAAACGCGGGTCACTGGTAAACATCCCGCTTACGTCAGTCCAAATTTCAATAGCATCAGCACCGACAATCAAGCCGAAGATACTTGCAGAATAATCGGAACCGCCACGGCCGAGTGTGGTAATAGTACCGTTTTTGTCAGAACCATAAAAGCCGCCCATAATCGTAAACCGTCCTTCCTTTACGTTGTGTGACAATATTCTGGCACGACTTGTGGTTTCTTTCATATCAGGTGTGGCGCTTCCGAACTCAGAATCTGTAATCAGCACTTCAGCTGAATCGACCCAGGTTGCATTCATCCCATAAGCCTCTGCACAGTGCGCCAGCAAAAAAGAACTGAGGCGCTCACCAATACTTGAAATCGCATCAAGTGATTTTGGAGTAAGCTCACCAAGGGTATGAATCCCCAATAAATAATGGTTAAGCTTATCGGTGAGATTGTTTACGTGATTCACGCATACATCCAGCAAATGTGGTTGAGCGGGAGTGTCTATGAGGTCAAAAAATGCATTCAGGATTTCGATGTGCTTGTTCCGAATTCCATCACAAAGTTCGTAAGCGGCATCAAGGTTGCCGTTTTTTGCCGTTTCTGCTGCTAAAATAAGTTTGTTAGTTGTTCCTGATGTCGCCGATACCACTGTAATGGTACCTACGCCGGACTCATTAACTATAGATAAGACTCGTAACCATGCGGCGGCGTCTTTCATAGACGTGCCGCCAAATTTCAATACTTTCACTAAAATTCTTCGAACTCGTTTAGGTGTTTAATCAAAAGGTTTGCACCAAAAGCACAAGTTGGTGCAAGAATTCGCTCATCAACATCGAAAAGTGAGCTGTGTAGCGGATAGGCAGTATCGTTATTGCAACGGGTGCCGATGCGCAGGAAAAGCCCTGGAGTTTCAGCAGTGTAAAAGCCAAAATCTTCGCCCCCCATACTTTGTTTTCTTATAGGAAATCTATCTTTTCCGAGTGTTTTAACTACTTCTTTACGGGCAAAATTATATAATTTCTCATTGTTAATAACCGCCGGAGCTCCAAGGCCAAATTCTACATTTATTTTTACATCATGCTGCGCTGCCATATTCGAAGCGAGGGTTGTTAACCACGAGCGCATTTGTTGTCTGTACCCCTCATTTATTGTTCTGAATGTACCGCCAAAATTTACTTTTTTGGGGATAACATTCAGCGCATCTCCACCCTGGAATTGGCATACTGACAATACAGACGGCTCAAGCGGGTCGAACATTCGCCCTATGTAGTGATATAGATGCTGAATAATCTGGGTGCTTATCCACATGCAATCAGGGCCTTTGTGTGGGCGCGCGGAATGCGTAGCCGATGAACTCTCTACAAAGAACGTAAATGAATCAAATGCTGCTGTTTCGGCGCCATTACAAAAGCTTATGTTTCCGCTTTCTGTGTGTGGATCGCAGTGCATAGCAAATACAGAACGTACGTTGCGAAGAACTCCGTCTTTAATCATTGCGGGTGCACCACTTGGCTGCGTTTCTTCTGCCGGTTGCCAAAAAACTCGGATTCTGCCATGAATTTTTTCAGTGTGCTGCCTCAGAAGCTCTGCTATTCCTAATGCCACTGTAGAATGAACATCGTGGCCACACATGTGGCTGACGCCTGGTTTTTGGGAGTGATAGGAAACGGTTTTTTCATCCTGAATCGGTAGCGCATCCATATCAGCGCGCCAAGCAATAGTAGGCCCCGGATAATCACCGTCTATCTCTGTAAAGAACCCGGTACCGGCAAGACCATTGGTGTACTCAAAACCTTTATTTTTAAGTTGCTGCTGAAGATATGCGGCGGTCTCATGCTCTTTCCAGCCTGTTTCGGGATGCTTGTGCAGATGCCTGCGAACACCAAGAAGTTCAGCCTGCATAGGTTTAGACTGTTCGAATAATGATTTATAGAGAGATCGTTCTTTGGTCATTTTACTTGTACCGATATGAAATAATACGATTAAAAAAGCCCGGGTATCCGGGCTGAGTGTTCAATAATAAATTTTGACACAGTCAGAATATTTTTGCTCTCTGCATAAATTCAATGGAAAGTAAAAGAATATTCATTATAGTAACTTGAGTATATGCAGTTATGGTTTTTATGAATCAGCAAATTAGACTGTACATCAACCACAAGATCAAATATAGCAATTATTTAGCATAATTATGCGCTAAAGGATGAGCCGCAACCACACGTACTAGTAGCCGTTGGGTTCTCGAATATGAAACCTCTTGCGTCTAGCCCGTCTTTGAAATCAAGCACGGTACCCTGCAAATACATGGCGTGTCTTTTGTCTACAATAAATTGCACACCATATTTCTCCTGAATAATGTCTTTATCGGTTTTTTCATCAAACCCTAAAGTGTAGCTTAAACCGGAGCAACCACCACCCTTAACGCCGATTCGAAGGAACTTATCCAAACCTTCATCTGAGCTCTCAATAATGTGAGCAATTTGCCTTGCGGCACGTTCTGTTATATCTAAAACCTGTTCTGTTGCTTGCATGATTAATCCATTTAATAGAACTGAAAGATTGAAAACATAAATTATTGATGTTTTAGTTCAGTTTAGGCTTTCAGTATTCGTCTGCTTTTCCTAACCTTTAATTATTTTGAATGATTCTAATTTACGGAATTTTTAAGAAGTTTTCCATGCACCCAAGCAAATGAACGCAAAACAGTGCGTTCGCATTTTGTGCTTGTAAAGCTGTATCTTGTGAAATTGGATTTAAAATTCCAAAATTGAAAGTATTACATGAAGCAGAAATTCACAGTGATACTATGCTTCACTAAGATTAGTTATTACTTTCTCCGATATACTAATACAATGATTCCCATTTAAAGTCCGTAATGTCATTTTCGAAATTTAATTTGCAATCAAAATTTAACCCCTCCGGGGATCAGCCCAAGGCCATCAATGAATTGACAGAGGGCTTGAAAAGGGGTGACAAATTCCAGACACTTCTTGGCATTACCGGCTCGGGTAAAACCATGACCATTGCATCGGTTATTGAGAATGTAAATCGTCCGACACTGGTAATGAGTCACAACAAAACACTCGCTGCTCAATTATATCGAGAATTCAGTGACTTTTTCCCCGATAATTCCGTCGAGTTTTTCATCAGTTACTACGACTACTATCAGCCGGAGGCGTACATTGTTTCTTCTGACAAATACATTGAGAAAGACCTTTCGATAAATGACGAAATTCAGCGGCTCAGATTAAGAGCTACAAGTTCACTTTTGTCCGGCAGAAAGGATGTCATAATTGTGGCATCGGTAAGTTGTATTTATGGCATTGGTTCGCCTTCGGAATATGCTAAGCTGATAATTCAGCTAAAGCTCGGGATGGAAATACCCAGAAGTAAATTGTTGTATGATTTTGTAGATTTGCATTATTCCAGAAATGATTACGATTTCCAGCGTTCGAAATTCAGAGTCAGGGGGGATGTAGTGGATATCTACCCGGCTTATTCAGAACATGCGCTTCGGATTGAATTTTGGGGAGAGGAAATCGAAAAGTTGTCCATTTTTGATCCGGATACAGGCGATTTGATTGAAGATGTTGATGAGTTTACAATTTATCCTGCTTCCCACTACGTAACTACAAAAAGCCGTCAGGAAGAAACTATAAAAGCCATTCAGGATGAAATGCACTGGCGTTTGGATGTGCTCCGTGAGGAAGAAAAATATATTGAAGCGCAACGGCTTGAGCAGCGCACGGTTTTTGATCTGGAAATGATAAAGGAAATCGGTTACTGTCCCGGAATAGAAAACTATTCGCGCTATTTGGCCGGACGAAAACCCGGTGAACGCCCGTTTTGCCTGATGGATTATTTCCCGGAAGATTATTTGCTTGTCATGGATGAAAGCCACCAATCGGTTCCGCAGATAGAAGCCATGTACGGTGGTGACCGCTCCAGAAAGGTAACACTCGTCGAACACGGTTTCAGGCTTCCTTCTGCTCTGGATAATCGTCCACTTACGTTCAACGAGTGGCAGGAAATGATAAATCAGTGCATTTTCGTGAGTGCCACTCCGGCCGATTACGAGCTGGAACAATCCGGCGGAATTTATGTAGAACAAATTATTCGTCCAACCGGATTAATGGAACCTAAAGTACAGATGAAACCGCTCAAAAATCAGATTGATGATTTGATTGAAGAAATCCGTGAAGTTACGGCTAAAGGCGAACGGGTATTGGTATTGACGCTCACAAAACGAATGAGTGAGGAGCTAAGTGAATACCTGAAAAATCTGGGAATTAAAGCCGCTTATATGCACAGCGAATTGGATGCCATGCAACGCGTTGAAGTACTGTACAGATACAGAAGGGGGGATTTTAAAGTGTTGGTTGGGATTAATTTATTAAGGGAAGGAATAGACATCCCCGAGTTGAGCTTGGTTGCCATTTTAGATGCCGACAAAGAAGGCTTTTTGCGATCTGAAACTGCATTGTTCCAGATTGCCGGTCGCGCTGCAAGGAACGCAGAAGGACGGGTCATTTTCTATGCTGATAAAGTTACCCGAAGCATGAAAAAAGTGATGGATGAAATGGAGCGACGCCGCAAACTTCAGCAGGAATTCAACGAAGAGCATGGAATTACCCCAATGACCGTAACTAAGGATCTTAAACCCCTTGTTGATCCGTCTTTAATTTCAGCGCAACCGTTCGATCTCGAGCGCGAACTGGAACAGGAAGAGCCTGTTGAATTATTAAAGGTTGCTGATGACGGTATCCACTACAAGCCAAATCCTGCTATGAAAGAGGTGGTTTTTGAGGATAAAAAAGCGTTAATAGAGCATCTCTCCGAGACCATGAAAACTGCGGCAAGAAATCTTGAGTTTGAGGAAGCTGCCCGCATAAGAGATCAAATAGAAGAACTTAAAAAAGAAGCGATTTAAAAATTAAATATGGGGACATTTACTTATCTGAAAACATTGATAAAAGACCGAAATGTGGCTTCTATCACGCCGAGCTCGTCTTTTACAGTAAAAAAGGCTACCAGGAATATAGATTTCAGCAGAGATATTGTTATTGTGGAATATGGTCCTGGCACAGGGGTTTTTTCTGAGTATCTTCTAAAAAAAATGACAGCAGGATCTCGTTTGATCATGATCGAGCTGAACAAAGAGTTCTGCGATATTCTGCATGGGATTGAAGATGAAAGA
Organism: Balneolales bacterium; assembly: GCA_007125355.1. Classification (GTDB taxonomy): domain Bacteria; phylum Bacteroidota; class Rhodothermia; order Balneolales; family Cyclonatronaceae; genus SLDG01. The sequence goes on from SLDG01000264.1 coordinate 6,462, forward strand.
GTTTCTGTCTATAACGAATCGGCTGAGAATATCCATGAAATATTGGAAAATGAGGGGCTCGCGGAGGTCGACTATTTCCTGTCCGGAATCCCGTTTAGTTTTCTGCCCGAAATGGTAAAAGATACTATCCTTAGCCGGTCGGCCTCGCTTCTGAATCCTGAAGGATATTTTTTGGCCTATCAAACATCTAAACATCTAAAAAAACCATTGAAACGGCATTTTAAACATGTGAAAACGGAGTTCGAACTCAGAAACCTGCCCCCGATGTGTATTTATGAAGCCAACGGGAAGAAGCAACAAGTGTAATATAAACAGCAAAAGCTCCTTAAAGACCTATCAGGTTTTCGAGACCAATTGAAGTATTAATGAAAATAACCTAAAGCCTGAAAGGTCTATTTTAAAACAGCATTTTCAAATCATTAAACAATATATATAAGAATCTAACCAAGTTTTATTATGTTATATGAATTTTTGGGAACTCAGCCCAGGGTAAACCAATCTAACTTTATTGCACCAAGTGCAGATTTAATTGGGGATGTGATTCTCGGTGAAGAAACAAGCGTTTGGTTTAATTGCACCATAAGGGGTGATGTGAATTATATCAGAATTGGGGCAAGGTCGAACGTGCAGGATAATAGCTGCATTCATGTAACGAATCAAACACACCCGACAGTTATTGGGGATAAGGTGACCATTGGCCACTCCGCAATGATTCACGGATGCACGATTAAAGACCGTGTGTTGATAGGCATAAAATCAGTGATACTGGATGGAGCGGTGGTTGAAGAAGACTGCGTTATCGCGGCTGGAAGTTTGGTGCCCCCCGGAAAAACCATGCCGTCGGGATGGCTGTGTATGGGGAGTCCGGCCAAGCCTGTTAGAAAACTTTCTGAGGAGGAAATTGCATCCATTATTCAGTACTCCGATAATTACGTAAAATACAGCCGTGCTTACATGTTGTTAGATACATATGACAAAAATCCATTTTATAATAAAGATTGAAACCAAGGCCATCATTGCTGGTTCTGGCATAATTTAGCAACCGCTTACTGCTTAAATAGTTAAGGGAAAGGTAGTGGTTTTTATTAATATTTTATAATTAGTTGTGGGTATGTATTAATTTGTTATATTTGGCTGTTCTAATAAACTAACAACCTAAAACTAAATTACTATGAAACAATTTGCAGTTATACTGGTACTCAGCGGCCTTTTTTTAGCAGGCTGTTATAATGCACGTGTTACAACCGGGGCCGTGCCATCTACTGTTACGATTGAAAAACCTTGGGCATCAGGCTTTATATTCGGGCTCGTTCCACCTAAAGCGATTGACGCTTCTGAAACATGTACGAATGGCGTAGCTATTGTAGAGACGAAGTTGTCTTTTCTAAACCAGCTCGTTTCCGGGTTAACTTTCAGTATATATACCCCTATGCATATCACGGTTACTTGTGCAGCTGCTTCAGCAGATTTATCAACCGATTCTGATATTCCTTTTGTCTATTTCTCTCCTGATATGTCTATGGAAGAAAAACAGACAGTAATGACAGAAGCCGCTCAAAAGTCGAAAATGACGCAGGTTCCTGTTTATGTGTTTCTAAACTGATATAAATGAGACAAGCCGTTATTTCGCAATGACGGCTTGTTTTAGAAAAACTTACTTGCGCCAAATCCAAGGAAAAATCCGGGGCGGTCGATTCGGTAAACCACATCTACTCTTAGGAAGTTGAAGATACCATTTACAGACAATCCGGCTTCGTAAATCCATCCATCATTATAAAAAAATGGATAAGCTGAATTCTCTATTCTGTTTTCATCAATCCATGTTCTGCCGGCAGAAGTAAATACAAGAAGACCCACGCTTCTGTCAACAAGTGGACGAATTCTCAGCAATTCAAAAGGCACGGTTCTGAAATTGTGCTCCAAATGCACTGCGAAACCATGCTCGCCTTCTAACTGCCGTGATTGTATACTTCTGAATACACCAAAAGGCGAAAATCCAACCAATTTTCCATCAAGAGCCCCAAACCGTTGCAGCGGAAGTTCGCCGTCAGACGTAAATACCTTCACCTTAATATCAAGCGTATTTGGAAGGAACCTGCGCTGCAGAAATGTATTCAGTCGTAAGTCGGCCTCGATCATTACTCTTGAATAATTGAAGTCGGTATTGAACATTGCATCAGAACTGTGTTCGGCTGTAAGCGTCAATCCGGTGCCTCCGGTAATACCTACTGTCGAAATGCTGTCACCCACCCTTAACTGGAATCCCGCTACTTGTGTTGTACCATCATCAATAGCAGGGTTTACCCTTTGTTTGTATCCTCCCGGAAAGGAATAGCTTGTAACTTCGCCAAGGCTTCGGGCAGACTCATGCCTGAAAAAAATCATTGGCTGCATACCAAATGTTCTGAACCGGTGTCCTAATGTTACCTGAAAGCGTTCAGCATGGTAGTAGTCGAAATAATCAGGCATTCCGGTAAGCATCCCTAAAGAAGTAAACGTGCGGCTGTAATATCGGGAGTTGATTCGCTCTCTGCTTTCATTAGAATAAGATACTGTACTAAAACTTCTGCGATTTTGGCCCAACCAATAGGATACGCGTCCGCCATAGGAAAGGTCTTCCTGTCCGAAGTTATATCCCGCGTTCAGTGTAATTCGTCCTCTTGAACTGAACGGATAAGTTGCTTCGCCGCCAAGAAAAACAGCATCTACACGGTTAAAATGACCCTGAGGCGAAAAGGAAACGCGTCTTTGTGCAGCACCTGTTGAGGGGCCTACCTGAACGGCGCCATCTCCGGCTATTCGTGCAAGAAAACCTGTCGGCCTGAAAGCCTCTTCAAGTGTTTTTGTGCTGTCTATGGTTGCGTAAGCCTGTTGTTCATCGTCAGTAAGTGGAATGGCTTCTACTCTGTTATCAAACACCCTGTTTTCACTGATAACATTGGTATCTATCAGGAGGTTCATACTCCTTTCAAAAAGAGAGTCGGGTACAGGAATGTTTACTTCATAATTCAAGATTGAAGCAGATTGATTGAAGATAATTTTTGGGATGCGGAATCCAGGAACACCAATTTCAAGTGTACCTGAAATTCGAACATCCGTTGGAAGCCAGAAACTGCCACCATAGTTATTAAATTGTTGTCTGTAAGACAGGTTTACTTCGCTTAGTGGCGGTGGGAAAAAGATAGCATCGCCCGGACGTAAATCAACTTCTATAAGCGCATATTCATTTTCGAGAACCGAAATTGTACCTTTAAAAACCGGTTGAAGCCTGGTTTTTGGAATGACTTCAATATCCACAATCCGTTGGTCATCAATCTGTCGCTCGCCAATTATTCTGAAATCGTAGTATCGCAACGCATTCGGGTGTGTCACTCCAATGACACTGAATCCGGCAATTCTGATATCATCATCATAAAAATTCGGAAGGTAACTTGATCCCGCGAAATTTTGTCCCGGCAAAATATTATTTGTTTGTCTTTGTCCGGTAACAACTTCCCTGAAACCCCGGTTTCTATCCCACCAAGTTGTAGAAAAACTCTCTGTTATGGAAACTATGCCATCTTCATTGCTCAAATTTTGTCTGGTGTACGACTCTGCCTTCCAGCTTCTTAATTCCTGACGCCACATTTGTTTTCTCAAAATAACGCGTTCCATAATATGAATGGCAGGATCCTCGCCGGTAAAGACTAAAGGCTCAAGTTCAAATGACACCGGAATCATTTCAACCTGTAATGGTTCAGAAATTTCTGTAATTGTTATTTCCTTAGATTCATAACCTATATATCTGAACACCAACGTCACAGGAAGTTCATCTACACGAATTTCAAATTTTCCCTGATCATTTGTTATGGTACCTCTGAAGGTATCCTTTATCAAAATATTGGCAGCAATTAAGATTTCGCCGGTATCTTTGTCTGTAAGTTTGCCTGATATGGTAAGTTCCTGATTAGAGTCAACCCAACCGGTTATGTTTGCAAATAGTAGAAGTGAAACTAAAAAAGTATGCATTAAACGAATGATTATTTGATAATCGAGTTTTCTGAAAAGAATAATACGCTATTCGGTAGTTAAAGTTCAGGTAAAGAGCTTTCTTTTTTATTAACGTATCTGAAAGGGAAAATGACTAAATTTTGTAATGATTTTGCCGACCCGGTAGTTCAACAGGATAGAATAGAAGCCTCCTAAGCTCCAGATCTGGGTTCGAGTCCCGGCCGGGTCACTTTTATTAATTTGATAAGGCTGATGATTTACAATTTAATGGAACTGCAAAGACGTTTATTAAGGTGAGAACTGATTTGGGTGACAAAATAATGAAGCTTCTTAATAGACAGTTGTTACTAAAAATACTTCGTTATTTTTTATAAGTTATTAATTTTATTATTTAAAATATCTAATATACAATTTGCTCATAACCATATTTGAAATCTAAAAATATTGCTATATTAAGGAGTGAGAAATAAAAAATATTTCTCATGCTATCTGAGAGAAATAACAATTCACTAAAACACACGATTAATATGAAAAAGATTACATTACTTGTTTTATTCTTAGGACTCGTTGGTTTCACAGCCAACTCAAATGCTCAAAATATGCAAGGGGACTTCGCTGTTGGATTAGGTGCAGCTTATGGATTCGACGTTGAAGAACTTGGTATTAACGCTAACGTAAATTACTCATTCACAGACGAAATCAGAGCTGCTGTTGATTTCACATACTATCTTGCAGACAGTGATTTTACAATTTGGGAGTTTAACGCAAATGCTCACTACCTGTTCATGAATGAAATGGATTTAAGAATTTACGCTCTTGCCGGACTTCAGTACTATAACTTTGAATTCGAGTTTGATTTTGGCGGTTTTGGAACCTTTGCTGCTGAAGATGACGGTATCGGATTCAACGTTGGTGCCGGTATTGAGTACGACCTTGGCGGAATTATGCTCTTTGCTGAGCCTAAGTTCACCATTAGCGGCCTTGAGCAACTTAATGTTACTGCCGGTGTTCGTTTTGCGTTCTAAAACACACTCGTAGTTAGTAATTAAAGGACTCTTCGGAGTCCTTTTTTTTTGCTTAATTTATAGAAAAATTTTTTTAGACTGCTACTTCTTACTCAATTTGCATGACCATCCTCTCTGTTCAAAATCTATCCAAAACCTTTGGCTTAAAACCCCTTTTTAATAATCTTACATTCGGAATTTCCAAGGGGGATAAAACCGCTCTCGTTGCGCCGAACGGCACAGGTAAATCGACCCTAATGCGTGTTCTGTCCGGCAAAGATACGCCTGATGAAGGCGAAGTGATGGTTCGTAGCGGCGTAAGAATTGGTGTTTTGGAACAAGAACCCGAACTCGATGATTCGCTCACCATTCGGGAGTGCATAAACCGCGGCAGTTCAGATATGATGCCCATCATACAGCGGTATGAGAAGGCCGTTAAGGCACAGGCAGAAAATTACACAGAAGAAACCCAGTCCGCATTCGAAAAAGCTCTTGCCGCCATGGATGCTGCCGGCGCATGGGATTATGAACAGCAGGTTCAGAAAATCCTGAGCAAACTCGAAATTTATGACCTCGACCAATCGGTTTCCACACTTTCCGGCGGTGAGCGTAAGCGTGTGGCTTTGGCTTTTGTACTTATTGATAATCCCGATCTTATCCTGCTCGATGAACCCACAAACCATCTCGATTTAGATATGATTGAGTGGTTGGAAACCTACCTGACACAAAGTAATATCACCTTGTTGATGGTCACTCACGACCGCTATTTTCTCGATCGGATTTGCAACCATATTATCGAAATAGACGAAGGTAAACTCTATAATCATGCCGGCAATTATGGATACTATCTCGAAAAAAAGGCCGAAAGAAAACTGGTTGAGCAAACCGAAACCGACAAGGCGGGACAACTTCTAAAAAAAGAACTTGATTGGATGCGCCGGTCGCCCAAAGCCCGGACTACAAAATCTAAATCAAGGATTTCTTCGTTTTACGAAACCGAAGAAAAGGCAAAGCGAAGCTCAAACGAGCCTGATTTTCGACTCGAAGTAAATATGACCCGCATGGGCGGCAAAATTCTGGAGCTTTCCGGTGTTGATAAAGCCTACGACGACATCACCATTTTAAAAAACTTTAGCTACTCGTTCCAAAAAGGAGAGCGAATCGGGATAATCGGCAAAAACGGTGTTGGCAAAAGTACATTTTTGAATATACTAACCGGGCAAGCATCCCCGGATTCCGGCCATATCGACACCGGGACCACCATTGTTTTTGGCCATTATACTCAGAAGTTTGAAGGTTTTGATGAAGAAGCCCGTGTTATCGACACTATAAAGGAGGTGGCGGAATTCATTAAACTGGCGGATGGAAATATGATTTCGGCATCCCAGTTTTTGGAACATTTTATGTTCCCACCCAAAATGCAGTACACTCCTGTTGGCAAGCTAAGTGGAGGCGAAAAAAGGCGTTTGTCTTTGATGATGGTGCTCATCAAAAATCCCAATTTTTTGATTTTGGATGAACCCACCAACGACCTCGACTTGACAACCCTGAACAAACTCGAGGATTTTCTGCTAAGTTTTGGAGGATGCCTGATCATTGTTTCACACGATCGTTTTTTTATGGATAAACTCGTGCAGCATTATTTCGTATTTGAAGGAAAAGGGGTGATTCGCGATTTCAACGGAACGTACTCAGAGTACAGAGATGAGGTAAATCGATTAGAGGCTGAAAAACAACAAGCTGCCAAGCCAAAGAAACCTTCTCAAAAACCCAAAGCAGAAAAAGAGAAAAAAGGGCTGAACTTTAAAGATCGTAAGGAATTCAAACAGCTGGAGAAAGAAATTGAAGCGTTAGAAGAAAAGAAAACGCTCTTGGAAGAAGAAATGAGTGCCGGAAATTTGTCATACGAAGACTTGCAGGATAAATCGATTGCTTACAAAAAGCTTGAAGAAGAAATCGAGGAGAAAAGCATGCGCTGGCTGGAGCTGGCAGAGTTGGAATAACTTCTTGCGAAGTAAGAGCACTTACTCGTTGAAATTTCCTCTTCATTATTGAGTGCGCTCTGATTAATCAAAAAGTACCAAATTAATTCTCGAAGCGTAATTTGTTGAAACATAAAAACAATAACTTACCTTCGTGCACCGAGCCTGCCTGACTGCATCGGCAGGCAGGCCTGCCTGACTGCATCGGCAGGCAGGGTTCATAATTAACTTTTCGGAGCGGGCTCATTATTTATATTCCAATCTTTAGCAACCTAAAAGCACGACTTTATGACCTTTCTGCTATGGGGGATTTTTGTCTACTTGCTGGTTCTGCTGATTATTGGCTGGTGGGTTTCCCGTTACATCAAAACAGAGATTGATTACCTGCTTGCCGGTCGTAAGCTGGGATATGTATTTTGCACTTTTACCATTTTTGCTACCTGGTTTGGCTTCGAAAGTGTAATCGGCTCTTCCGGTGCCATTTATGATGGATGACTTGCAGGTGCCACAGCTTGATCCTTTGGGTTTCAGGTTGTGTTTAGTTTTGATGGGTCTCATCCTATCATGCAAGTTTGATGACATCTTCCACTCTGAAATTTTATACTCAAACTTTCACAGACTATAAACCATATAATCATCCCATACTCATTAGTAAATAAGTACTTAAGGTTCCTTTACCCTTAATTTCGATTGGCTTTCGAGCTTTATAGTTAAAAGCATGTAGCGTTTCTTCATAGTACTGCTTCGAAACATGTATTTGATTTGGCAATCCATAAGATTCCAAACGACTTGCAATATTTACTGTATCTCCCCAAATATCGTAGGCAAACTTTTTTTCACATATTACGCCTGCCACTACAGGTCCACAGTGAATTCCTATTCTAACACCCAATGTTTCAGCATCTTTAATGGGTCTGGTTTCAATATATTCGATAATTTCAAGTGCGCAATAACCAATGTTCCTTAAATGTGCTGTTCCGGGTTCGGCTAAGCCGCCTGCCAACATGTATGCATCCCCGATCATTTTAATTTTTTCAAGGTTGTATTTTTCTACAATAGTATCGAAGTGTGAAAAAATCTCATTCAAAATACTTACCACTCGACTGTGATGATGCCTTTCTGACAACTCAGTAAATCCTATTAAATCAATGAACATAACACTTGCCTGATCAATCTGCATTGAAATATTTTTTTCTTCCTTTTTTAATTTTTCGGCCACACTTTTTGGAAGAATATTTAATAACAATTTTTCAGAACGTTCAAATTCTTGCTCAAGTTGCTCTTCGGCATTATTAACAACTCTGTAATGATAAGCTGTAATTCCAACAACTATGGAAACCATAGATGATATTGATGACCATCTGGCAATATTAATAAATTCATCCGGCAGATTACCTAAACGCCCATAAGACACGTAAAATAGTTCGATTGCGATTATAGCTAATACAGCAAATGCAGCATTCAAATATATCCACTTCTTTTCATGAGGCGGAAAAATGATGAAAAAACCAACAATTGCTACTGTTAAAAATAAACTGTTGGTTGAATCTGCACCAAGCTGAAGTGCATTAAAAGAAATTAGTATAACAGTTGAAAAGCTATAGATTTGCCTGGCTGCTGTGTATCTTCCGTAATGATTAAATAACGGGACTATTTGAATAAATAATGGCCATATAATAAAAGCTGCAAGTATGTATTGAGTTTCCGGGAGTAAATCAATAATAATGGGTAATTGCAGCCATAAAAGCCCGCTTACAATCAGCACTAAACCATTTATAGCTTTTATATATCGTACTTCTTTGGCAGGAACTCCCGGGTGTACGCCCAACCCTTGATAAAAATTCCAAAAAGCAAAAATGAGCTTCAATCCTTTGTTCATACTATCATTCTTGTTTGAATGAACGTTCCAGTTCCATAGCTTTAAATATGCTTTTTTCCGCAAGCCAGGGAAACCACCTTCCTATAAGCACCCCAATTTTTGCTCTTTGTGGGAGCACAATTACACCTTTATCAGCCTCAATTTCTTTCAGGGCTTCATTAACAAATCGATTCAAATCGTAAGGCTTTCCTGCCAGTGAGCTCAAATAGCGAACAGAATCGGGCAACCACGCAACAGGTGGTAAATCATTGGGATTTTTTGCTTTAAGTATATCTGTCTCTATCGCTGCCGGACATAGTGTATTAACTTGAATACCATACAATTTTGCTTCAAGCCGCAAACTATTCGACAGTCCAACAATTGCGTGTTTAGTCATTGAATAGGGCGCCATAAGAGGAAGAGGCCCAAGGCCGGCAAGTGAAGCAGTATTAACAATAACGCCCTTTTTCCTTTTTACCATTATCGGATAAATAAGATTTATTCCGTTTAAGGTACCCTTTATGTTTATATCAATTATTCTATTCCATAATGTTTCATCAATTTCCTGCGCTTCACCGGCAATACCAATTCCGGCATTATTAAATAGAACATCAATACTTCCACTTGTTTTTATAATGAGGTTAACCAAATTTCGATAGGCTTTTACATCACGGACATCGAGCTTGTAGAAAGTTGCATTTTCGCCACAATCAAGGGCTGTACGGGCTCCGGCTTCTTCATTAATATCCAAAATATTTACATAACTACCTTGTCGGGATAGTTTTAACGCAAATGCCCTGCCTATACCGGAGGCACCGCCCGTAATCATCACCACTTTACCTTTCCACATCATTAATTTCCTCAATATTTTATTAATCTTTAAGGTATAATTTGCATAGTGGATTAATTTAAGTCTTTTTTTAATGCGTACATGTATTAAAAGTGGTATCGCTATGTATTGTATAAGATGGCTTTACAAAACCCGAACGCTTTCCAATAGGCAAACTGTTACATTGCTTAACTGAGCACTATTTAAAAAAACATTGTTTTTATTTAGCCGCTGTGGGTACTGGGGAATATACAGTATTTCACAGAGTATGGCTTGGCTTGAATTGCTTTGCCCGGTGCATGGAATTAAAAAATACTAACCTGCAAAATTACATGGTAACAAATTTAAAATGGACTAAATCCGAGTCGTATAAACAAAAAATTATGCGAAAAATGTATCCCATTATTCGAAAGGTTGGGGAACACAGTTCAAGTGGCACGATTTTAAAAAACAAAACCAATCAAAAGCCTGCTACCTCTATTTATGATTTGGAGGTGACCCTGAATTCCGGCAAATCACTTAATCTTGCTGATTTCAAAGGCAA
>SLDG01000033.1 GCA_007125355.1 Balneolales bacterium
CTCCCGGCACACCACCCACATCGTGGAGGTCTTCCATCACATACTTGCCACTGGGTTTTAAATCTGCAATGTAGGGTGTGCGGTCGGATACCTTCTGAAAATCATCTATCGAAAATGAAATTCCGGCCGTTTGCGCAATTGCTAAAATATGAAGTACAGCATTAGTTGAGCCACCAAGTGCAATTACCATTGCTACTGCGTTTTCTATTGAAGCGCGAGTTACAATGTCTAATGGCTTTATATCATTTTCAAGAAGATTTCGAATAGCCTTCCCAAGTTGCTTGCACTCTTTCTGCTTTTTTTCACTTTGAGCCGGGGCGCAGGAACTATAGGGTAAACTTAACCCAAGCGTTTCTATAGCAGATGACATGGTATTTGCTGTGTACATTCCACCACAAGCACCCGGGCCGGGACAAGCATGCATTAACACTTCGCTGTAGGCGCCTTCATCGATTTTATACTGGAGGAATTCTCCATATGCTTCGAAAGCCGATACAATATCGAGCTTTTTTGAGCCAAGTGAACCGGGTTTAATGGTGCCGCCGTACACCATAATAGCCGGACGATTCAACCGCAACATAGCCATCACGCTACCGGGCATATTTTTATCGCACCCGGGGATAGCAATAAGTCCGTCGTACCATTGAGCTCCCATAACGGTCTCGATGGAATCGGCTATGACCTCCCGTGATTGAAGCGAGTATTTCATTCCCTGAGTGCCCATAGAAATACCGTCGCTCACGCCAATGGTGTTAAAAATAAACCCAACCATGTTCGCATCAATCACACTCTTCTTAATATGGCCTGCCAAATCGTTGAGGTGCATATTACAAGGGTTACCCTCCCAGCCCATGCTTGCAATACCTATTTGTGCTTTCTCGAAATCGGCACGGGTTAATCCGGTTGCATGCAACATGGCCTGAGAGCCGGCTTGCGATTTATCTTCCGTTAACCTGCTGCTCCAGCGGTTCAGTTTTTTTGTACTCATAGCGAAATTATTTTTAAATAAATGAAGGCCAGTTACTATTTAAACCTTCTCTAATTTTAAGTTAACAATATCCAGCCAACTCTTAAATCCAATTGCCTGAACATTTTTAGCCACGGGGAAAGAGTCATCTCCTGCGTAAATTATGTAATTTTCTTCAGTCTGATTATCCTCAATTACATTGGCGAACCCTTTTGTCATAGTCGGCGCATTTGTTCTTTTTATTTCTGCGCATATTACGGGCCTGCCATCTTTAACGAGAATCAAATCGGCTTCGGCTCCCTGATGCGTACGGTAAAAATGCATATTGTATGCTTTCGGAAGATGAATACCCGTTTGCTCAATTACAAACCCCTCCCATGAACCACCCACATGGAGGCTATTGATTAGATTGTCGTATGAGTCTATCCCCAAAACAGCATGCAGTAAACCGGAGTCGCGGATGTAGATTTTAGGGGATTTCACCAGACGCTTCTTCACGTTCACATGCCATGGCTGAAGCTGCCTTATCAGATAGATATTCTCTAAATAATAAAGATAGCGCCCAATGGTCGTACCGCTGACGCCGGCTGACCTTGCGAGAGTTTCACGATTCACCAGGCCGCTCTGCTGTTGAGCTAATAACGTAAAAAAAAAACGCAGCTTGGTTATATCGGTGTTTAAGCCGAGCACCGGCAGATCACGCGCCGTAACAGTAAACAGGAAAACCTGCAACCATCGCATAGCCGACTTATTATTTCTGGCCAGCAACGATGACGGAAAGCCACCACGAAACCATAAATCCTGTAATGTGCGGGTCTTTTGTATTTCATGGTAACTTAAAGCCGGCAGCTCTTCATAAGCAATTCGTCTGGCCAGCGACTCTGATGAACTTCTTATCAATTCCGGAGATGCCGAGCCCAAAATCAAAAAACGACCGTTTCTACGATTTCGATCAATAACAGATCGCAATACCGGAAACAAATCCTGCTTATGTTGAATTTCATCCAAAATGATGAGCTTATCCTCATTCTGCTCAAAATACAGCTCAGGCTCCTGTAGCTTTGCCACATCCCGTGGCGACTCCATATCCAGGTAGAGGGCTTTCCCTGGCAAGTCATCAGCAATTTGTTTAGCGAGCGTAGTTTTACCAACCTGTCGTGCACCTACGATGGCTACGGCGGGATAATCCTGAAGCAATTCATTGTAAACATATTTACTTTTTCTCTGAATCATGCCACTATTTACCATGAAAAATCAACATAAAATATCTAATTTTCATGGTAAAAACACACAACTACTCATGAATATTCAATATGATATACACATTTTTCATGGATTGATTATAGTAATTGAGCACTAACTGGTACTTTTGAGTGGATTCTCGTGTACTTTTAGCCCACTAATTTTAAATCAGGACTACTTTATTTTGCCCAAAAAATCAAAGCCCGCATTTTCTACAATTTGTCGGACTTCAGACTCTGATGGAAAACCATTGATTTTAGAAATGCCTGTTTCGTGGCTGACTTCAACGGACGTAACTTTATCATGCTTTTCAAGCAATTTTTTCAGCCGTGAGGAACAACCGGTGCAGGTCATTCCCGAAACTTTATACTCAGTCATAATAGTACAATCAAATAATCGAGTTTCTTAGTGTCAGCCTATAATTAGTACCAATAACATCAAGCTCGCGATAGCTATTTTAAGTGCAGTATTTTTACGCTTTCTCATCACAGTCCGGTAAAATTTTCAAGAGTGGTTTGTCGAATGGGAATGTAATTGTTGAAAACGTAAGAAGCAAGCTTTAATAATGGAATTTTAAAGAAATTAATGTATTGAATAGCAGCACATTAAGAGCTTACGTTAGAAAAATCCTGCTGTGGATAACTATTGGTGACCCGAAGATATTTCCAAGCTATTGAAGTTCAACGGAATCGTTGTTTCGGACAGTAGCAGACTGTAATGAACAGCAGGTGATATTTAGCTACTATTTTAATTATAATTTAACAGCTGCCAAACAAAAAGATCCTTGAAGAATTACGCATGTTTATCTGCGAAGGCTAAATCTCACCATTTGTGTTACCATAACTTTTACATTTTCTCCATCCTGGCGCCCCGGATTAAAGGTAACACGGTTGATTGCATCAATTGCTGCGTTATCAAGAGAACGATGTCCTGAACTTCTTATCACTCTGACGTCTTGTACCGAACCGACTTCATCAACTACAAATTGAAGCACCGATACACCCTCAACCTGAGCACGCCTGGCAACATTGGGATATTCAAGAACTCTGTATAACTGTTCCTCACCTCCAATAATTGTAGGCATAAACTCTGCAAACATTAATACATCTTCGTACTCACGAGCTCTTTCAGAAACTGTTTCCAGAACAGGCTCTGACGGTTCAGCTTTAATTTCACTTTCACCAGTACTTGGTACTATAGGTGTTAAAACTTCAGTACCCGGAGTGTATGTAAACCTAACAACACGGTCAATAGCCACTAATACCACTTCACCACCGGTTGGTTCAATCAATAAAAAGTTGTTTGCTCTCCAAAGTTCCTGAGGCGTTTCAACTGCTAGCCTAATTGCCGTTTCCGGTTCTAATAAAACCTCTCTTGTTTCATTTCCCCTAAATGTAATTTGTTCATCATTTAGATGAACGATCACAACATTCGCTCCTGTCCATTGTATTGAAACCGGAATAACGCCATTTTGAGCGTTAACCTGTGTCAGCATTAAAAGACTAAGGAGTCCCAATTTTATAAGAAACTTCATCTTGTCAAGTAGTTTGGTGTTTGTTTATTTAATACACAATTTTTTGCACCCGGCTGAACTATTTCCCAATTATCATTACCCATATGCAATTGAGTGTGGACAAACCGTTTGGTATTAGCTAAAATACCGTATAGTCTTTTAATAAAACAACATGAAATCTCTGCTATATTTAATTATTAAGCATCGCCTTATCACTTAACCAACGTCACCCGAACAGCCTCGGCATGCGATGTATTAGATACTCTTACGAGATACAAGCCGGTACTCATGCTGCCAAGGTCTAAAGCAACCGAATTACTTCCTGCCTGAATCATAACTTCCGGCTTATTCAGAACCCTCCTGCCGATGTAATCAAAAACCTCAATGGTTACTCGTTGGTTGGCTTCAGAATTCACTCTGATGAAAGTGGATGGATTAAAAGGATTCGGATAATTTCCCTCTAATACAAAAGTCCCGGATGGACGCTCAATTCCGGGCGACGGAACTGAAGTCTGTAAATCCTGATACAACAAAACCTGCCCATTAGTTGGCAACACATGTACTAATCCGTGACTGATTGCGGCAGAATTGCGGGTTGCGTTATTACTGTTAGATGTGTTGTACGGACTCCTTGCAGTCGTATATCCCCCACGGGCATCAAAAATTACTGTTGGAATGATCTGTTGGCCGGCATGAAGCACTCCATCTGATATTCTCATTTGATTTATTCCACTTGTGTTAACCCCAAAGTGCGAGCCAAATGTGTGCATCAGCCATCCGGTTGCTGAAGCACGGTTTTCAAACTGCGCGTTCGAAATATAGGTGCTGTCTACCATTACAAAACCCGGCAAAAATGAAGAGCCATCTCGTGTTTGTAACAGGCCGTCGTAAGCCACAAATTCATTCGCGCCGGCATTTGTTACATAACCATCTGCTATGAGGTTTATATGCCTCATGTACAGCTCAATTTCAATATCCGTAGTTTGCGCGAGTTCTTTAAATAATGCAGAAGATTGCAGTATTTCCCAATTGGCAACAGAAAGATTCACAAATAACCGGCGCGCATTAAAAAGTGAGTTTATATAAGCTTCATCATTTACGAGGGCGGGATTAAAAGATACAAGTTCCGTGTTTTCCCATGCCGTCTCAAAACCTGCTGTAGCTTGTTCTTCTCCTAATACAATCCACAAATCAGAAGGA
>SLDG01000207.1 GCA_007125355.1 Balneolales bacterium
GAGAAAGGCAATAGGAGAGTCCTGCTGCTTATCAATCAAACACATGTCCGGTGGTCTAAGGCGGATAGCCGGGCGGGGTTAATTTTAAAATAGGAGATAAAATGAGAACCATAATTTTTTTGATCGTTATATCTTTTTCATTTGTGCATATTGCCAATGGAAATGTAATTGAAAATGAAAATAAAAATTCAGAAAACATGGTGACTTTAGTAAACCTGTTTGATACTGATAATCAAGAAACAGAGCTACCACAGTCACAGTCATACGTTCATTGTAGCTGTGCACAAATAAATAATTGGTTTGCAAGACTTATTGGTATAGGCAACAATAGATGCCTGGCCACAAATAGCGGTACATATTGTGGCGGCGGCGAAAACTTCGATTGTCAAAGTCTGAATAGCAATTGTGGTGGTAATAATCCTGAATCACAATAAAATTTAACTATCCTCAAAGTTCTCTTTGAGAGGGCTTTGAGGGTTTAAAAACATTTCTGATGAAAAAAGTCATTGCACTTTCAATCGCATTAATTATTATTGGTTGCGGATCAAAAGAAAAATCCGGCTACTTCACCGAGCGCGCCAATGCTGTTACAGATATTCAGTTTGAGAGTCTGAATATTGAAAGTTTCGATTTGGAATATGTTAAATCGTCTCTTGGTGGTGTACTTGTAATGGATGGTGAACACCTGAACTTCATTGATTATCAATTTGGACGGGTCTATCAATTTGATACAGATGGCAACTTCATAAGACTCGTTTTAGATCGCGGACGCGGCCCATCGGAACTTCCCCGCGGCGGTATTACCTTTTACAGTCAGCTTCCAAATCGCGGCCATCTCTTTATCGGGAGCTCGTATGACTACTATGTTTTTAATGCCGATTATGAGCGATTACAGGACTCGATGATCAGATGGCAGCAGGACAAGCCACTGGAATACCTGCACAACAATCCCACACCGGAAGACCACCGCTCCTACAATCTTGCCTATTACATTGGCGATGTACGAACTACTAATGAGGTCGCATTTCTACCTTTGATGGGTTCTTTGCCTCAATATTCGGCCTTCAGTTTTGATACCGAATTGTTTGCTAGCGAAGCCAGAATCCTGGCATCAATGAATCTGGAAACCGGAGAGGTCGACCGAATATTTGGAAGATTTTCTCCATTATATGTACAAAACCCACCTGCGCGGTTATTTCCGTTTTTTTTCTATGATTTGATTGATGAGGAAACCCTGGCCATAACCTATGCCGCAGACCCTGATATTTATCTCTTTACCACCGATTTCAGGCATATAGCAACCTTCGGTTCAAAAGGTCGGAATATGGACAAGGAATATGAAGATTTCAGTGGGATTTCAGACAAGGATTTTGAACAGTTTGGCCTAACCCAGTGGAATACGAAAGACGGTTACAGTTCACTTACATACATCCCTGAAACCAATCTGTTATTCAGGGGATATACCCGTAATTCGGATCCTGACAGGGATGGTCTCCAAATTTACAGGGACAACGTACTTTTTGCCGACGTTGATATTCCACCTATGCGCAAGGTAATAGGTTATCACGATGGCTGGTACTACACCGATGCGAAAATTAACGAAAGGGAAGAAACCAAGACGGTGTATAGGTTCCGTCTGGATTTTTAAGGCTGCCACAAATAAACCTAAAAACCCAAGAATCAGAATCATGAAAATCAAAATCAACTGTTTATCCCTGCTGCTGGTATTTTCATTAATTTTAATAATAATGCCATATACTTTAGATCTTGCTGTTGCCGAAACAAATAACGGTTCAAATGATTTAACAGAGCGTGAACTAAACCGGCTCATGCGCAGTGTATCCGATAACTATCAGAATGACATCCTTAGTGAACAATATGTATCTGAGGGTGAATTTGTTGAAAAAGCTCGTTGTGGGGGAAAATGGTGCTTGTTTACCGAGGGTGAAGTTTATTTGCGCTCCTATGGTTATGATGCAACGGTAGAGGTAGGTAATTTTATTTTAATCCCGACGGTCATCTATAAAAGCGACCGGACGGATAAATGGAAAGCGACAATGGATGGCTATGAGAGCACATTTCCGGATTTTAAGTATTTAAGTGATACGCAGCCCGGGAAACATGCACTGCTGACGGGCTTTCGCTTTTTTGAGATGAACGGACCGCTTAATCATCCACGCCGCTACCGGTTTTCTGTTTCCACCGAAGAGCAGCAGCCTGATGAGCCCGGTTTATTGAGTATTGATTTTGTATCAAATTCTTCCAGAGGAACAACGTATAAAGGAAGGATGCTGATAAGTACAGAAGTTGAACGGGTGCAGCGGATTATTCTTGATCAGGTGCCGTTTCACAGTATGAATTTCTTTCGCTGGCACAATAACGCGCAATCAAAAATTACGTTTGGGTATTGTAACGGGAGGGCTTATTTATCTGAAATTTCGACCAGACTTGATCACCGCGAAGTAGAATATCTGGTCGCAGCGCGCTTTGGCAAGCCCATAATGCATGATTGGGAGACTACTGCCAGGGAATATTTCCGGATCCAAAACCATACGGCTAATCCATGGGTGCCTGAATTGGTTTCACTTGATCGTTTCGAGTCCCGCTTTGTCTCCGATTTAAGCGCAATACGCGCCGATCTTGAACACGAAAAAAACCTTGAACAGCAGTTTGTTGATAACTCAAACCAACCCTGGAGATATAATCGAAAACACAACGGTGAAATACATTTTGGGCACGCAGGAGAAGCCGTTTTTGAATATGCCCGAACTGTGGCAGAGAAAATCAGAAAGGTTTTGGAGTAATTTTATGAAAAAATTTTGCTGTAAGTTATTCATACTTTGTTTCTTTAAATTGCTTAGTGTGCCTCAATACGCCGGGGCATTGGGTTGTTGTGTAATTGGGGTAAATTATTCTCATTCTATAAATTTTGCAGATAAAAGTCTTCAGGTTATAAACAGGTGGCTTGATTTTGGAGAAATTAGTGGAGATGAACCAATAGTAGCAACATATATATTAAAAAATAACACTGATTCAACAATAGAAATCAAATCAATTGAACCGGAATGTGTTTTTAGTGGGTATGCGGTCGAAGGGTATTTTATAAAGCCTTTCGGAGAATTAGAGATAACGATTGTCCTGGAAACATCAATCAGAGGTTATTTTAAAAATTACATTATTGTAGAAGCCGATACTGAGCAGCGATTTTACAGCCTGATTTTTGAAGCAATATTAAAATAAAAACCCCATGAAAAATAAAAGCATAACAATATCATACAATACCATTCTGACTTTGGTATTTGCAAACCTGTTTCTAATTTTAATCACAATAGCAGCAATAATATATGATTGGAGCTTCTTTCAAATATATGCTGTAGCCGGGTTTGTGTTTCTGTTTACCGCGTGGTTGATTGTATTTAGTGATATGGTCAAACACCGGGTTCACAATAAAGTATTTTGGGTATCAAGCATGTTCATAATGCCCATAATAGCTATCCTGTTTTATCTTTATTCCAGAGAAAAGCTGATTCGTCTGGGGCAAAGAAGTGAAATTTGATTAGGTTTCTGTCAATTCGTATTAATGTATATTCTGGGGTAGTTGGTGACTGTTTTCCGGTTCAAATATAGTGGCATAGTGCCATGTGATATACAAGTAAGCAGTTTAAGGCAACCACAAGAAACTATATCGTCTAACCACCCAAAAATCCATGAATACCCACATCCCCTCACTCTTAGCAGTTTGCTTACTTGTTTTCTTTACGATTGCCTGCGCGAATGAACATGAAAAGCAAGATCAATTTGGAATGGCGTCTATAGAATTGCAGCATGAAAGAGATATAGTGCTGACCGGCCACGATCTCGATGTGATTACTGTAATAAGGGAACCCTTGCATGTATTTTCCGATCAGGCATCTTTTCTTGTAACGAACAAACGCGATAGTTACAAAATGGCAATTTTCGATACAAGCGGAACATACATTACAAGTTTTGGTGCACGAGGAAGAGGGCCCGGAGAGTTTTTAAGTACGAGTGCTGTTGGTATAGATTATGAAGACCATATTTTTATTTATGATCTGAATCAAGACAGAATAACCAAGTTTGATAACAGCGGAAACTATATTAAGGAGTTTGAAGGCCTGTTAAAAGATAGATTCTGGATTCGCGGGGGGCCAATGCTTCTAATTGACGGCTATTGGCACATCAATACCGAGATTGCGGAAGCAACAGATTACAATGCCAAACAAGCAATAGCCCGTACGGCACGTGACTTCAGCGCCCCGGTTGCTGTCGGTGGGTGGGACCCAGTTTATGCAGATGCTGCGGGAACAATGATGCCCACAAACCCAATGACTGCGTACGATGCAGATAGAGGCCAAATCATTGTAGTCCACAGAACCTCGCCGAACATACGCGTACTCGACAAAGCATATCAGCCTGTAACACAATGGGTCCATGAATCACCAAATTTTATGGAAGCAGATTTAGATGTTAATGCACTTATGTCAAGAGATGATATGATTCGTATAATTATGGAAATCAGTCTGATAATGCAACCTTTTATAGTGGAAGATTACTTTATATTCCACTATATAAATCAGTATGAAGCGTTTTATGAAAGCAGAGATTACAAGGATGCGGGGCTGCACATAGGTGTTTATAACCTTGATGATGGTAATTATCTGGGCGAGATAGAACTACCCTATCGTCTAATTGGAGTAATAGCAGGCAAGCTGGTTCTTTTAAAAGACGACAACCCGGATGCCCCGGTATTTTCATTTTATAGAATTAGAGAGTATTGAGGGGTTTAGAAGTTTGATAGCTCGAAGCTGAAAGGTCAAAGGCAGTGAGTGTGTCATTTCGAGGGTAGATAGGTGCCAAGGTTTAAAGCCGTGCCATAATGC
>SLDG01000290.1 GCA_007125355.1 Balneolales bacterium
CCGAATTTTACGGATGGATCAGGATACTACTTCCACAAAAAACGCACATGATACCATTTTAACCGCATTCGGGAAGGGCGAAGCAGATATTTTAGTGGGAACGCAGTTGGTAGCCAAAGGATTGGACTTTCCAAACGTGACCGTGGTCGGTGTGATTAATGCAGACACTGAGCTGGCATTTCCATCCTACAGAAGTAATGAGCGCATGTTCCAGCTTTTGAGTCAGGTTTCAGGAAGAAGCGGACGGGCAGGCAAAAAAGGAAGGGTTTTTCTACAAACGCGCCAATCTGACCATTTCACACTTAAATTCGCCCGTGAGCACGATTTCGAAGGATTTGCCCGCCATGAACTCTCGCTGCGAAAACCATTGTTATATCCACCATACGGACGCATGTTAAACTTTTCATTTAAAGGAAAAGACGGAACATTGACATCAAATGTGGCTCAAGCTTTTACCGAGGCGTTGCTCAGATTGGGAACTGATTATCCCGTGTTAGGACCTTCTCCGGAAATGATAATGCGTATCAAAGGGGAATTCCGTTGGTCAACTATGATGAAACTGCCGCACGATTTAAAAACCGGAATGATTTCTTTTCTTGCGGACAAAGCGTTCAGTGAATATGATAAAATTAAGCCAAAATCGTCCAGTTCGGTACGTATAACTGTCAGTCACGAAATGATCTAACTTACTACACACTTATGACCGTTACCAGAAAACACCAAAAAAATAAAGAAGCTGTAAAAGAAATTGTTGAGCAAATTGCTGTAGAACTTAGCAATGAATTCGGAGTTAGTTACACTTGGAAAGGCGACACCTTAAACTTCAGCCGTACCGGTGTAAACGGAACCATCAAAACCCACGAAGACGAAATCGAAGTAAATATCAGCAAAAGCTTCTTCATCCCGCTAAGTGATGCTTTCCTAAAGGAAAGGGTTAATGAGTATATGGATAAGTATCTTTGATGGTTACTAAATAGTTGCTGTTATAAGTTTCATTCATATCATGTTAGTCAGGTTTAAGCTGACATACACACTATGGATAATAGTTTAACTCAAATCAGTGAATTATTTGTGATACTTAAAACTCTTAAGAATTTCAAAAAACAAATATTGCATTCTTCTTAAAAGAATTCTGAATAAAATGCTAAGACTAATAAAAACATGAATAAACTAACTAATGACATCGTTGCCTCTAAGTTAGAGGAAATTGGAACACTACTCAGGCTTGCAGGTGCTAATGAATTTAAAGCCATAGCATTCGACAGGGCGGCACGAACGATAGAGGGATTGCAGGAAGATATTGCAGATATTATTGATGATAAAAAACTGACATCCATTAAAGGTATCGGGAAATCTATTGCTCAGGATATTTATACCTATGCGGAAACCGGTAACATTCCCGTATTGGATGATTTGAAAGACAAAGTGCCCGAAGGATTAATCAAGTGGCTGTCTATATCCGGACTGGGGCCAAAGAAAATCTACAAAATACATAGTGAACTTAATATTACTGAGATTGATGAGCTGAAGGATAAATGTAAGGATGGATCTGTTGCGTCACTTAGTGGAATGGGTGCAAAATCTGCTGATAAAATACTCAAGTCTATTGAATGGATGGAGCAATTTTCTGAGCGCTGTCACCTCGATGAAGCCATGCATATTGCTGATGTTATGGTAGAATCACTGTCAGGACTTGATGGCGTGCAGCGTATTTCAGTAGCCGGGTCACTAAGGCGCAGAACAGAAACAATTGGGGATATTGATATACTTATTGCTGCTGAGGGCGATTATATCAATTCTATTTTTGACACATTTACGTCACACCCCTCGGTTGTAGAAATTCTTGGCAGAGGCGACACCAAAAGCTCTGTCCGGACTAATGAAGGAAGACAAGCAGATTTACGTATAGTTAAGCCGGAGCAATTCCCTGCAGCGCTTATGTATTTTACCGGAAGCAAAGAACACAACGTTGTGATGCGCCAACGCGCACGTGACAGAAATATGGCACTAAATGAGTACGGACTATTTAGATTAAACAGCGAAGGAAACACAGATTTTGATTCACCTGTAAAAACATCCTCTGAGAAAGACATTTACGAAAATGTTGGCCTGCATTTCGTCCCGCCGGAGTTGCGCGAAGACCGAAATGAATTTAACTGGTTCGAAGAAAACAGTGAAGTTAATCTTCTTGAGGAAAAAGATATCAAAGGTGTGTTGCATGCACACAGTACCTACAGCGACGGGAAAAAATCTATACTCGAAATGGCCGAGGCGTGTATTGAAAGAGGATATGAATATTTGGGCATTACCGACCACTCAAGAACTGCTGCTTATGCAGGCGGACTCAGTATTGATTCCCTAAAAAAACAGTGGAAAGAAATCGACAGGATTAATAATTCATTCCAAAAAGAGGGAGTTAATTTCACCGTTCTTAAAGGTATAGAATCTGATATTTTATCGGATGGCTCGCTGGATTATCCTGAGGATATTTTGAAGGAGTTCGATTTCATTATTGCGAGTGTACACAGTTCGCTTGAAATGCCGGCAGATAAAATGCTTGAGAGGTACAAAAGAGCCATTGAGAATCCTTACACCAGCATTGTCGGCCACCCCACCGGACGCCTGTTACTGAGGCGTGACGGCTCGTCTGTCGATATCAACAAACTTATTGAATTTGCGGTTGAACATGACACAGCCATAGAAATTAACGCGAATCCATGGCGGCTCGACCTTGATTGGCGTTATGGACTGAAAGCAAAAAAAGAGGGGCTAATGTCGGCAATATGTCCCGATGCCCACACCATTGAGGGCATCGATGACATAAAATACGGCGTTGCCATTGCGAGAAAAGGATGGTTCGAAAAAGAGCGCATCCTTAATACAAAATCAGCTGAGAATTTGCTCGCCTGGTTTAAAAAGGGTAAAGGCTGAGATTAATTCCCCAGATAAAACTCCTGGCGCAGTTCCCAATCCTCAGATGCGATATAATCGAGCAAGACTTGGTTGATCTGATTTCTGAGCGGACTTTCAAGCGGTAATGCAATCCCATAAAACTGATCATTGAACGTATTTGGCAATACATTCACTTGATTCCTGAATTCCTGTGCTACAAAATAGCGGACGATTGGCGCATCGTGTACAAAAGCATCAATATCACCATCCGCAACTGCTCTCAGGCCATCTTCTATTGATGAGAAAGGGGTAGCTCGTATTCTTTGCTCAGCTAAAAACTCCATAGTGGCTGAATTTTCGAGAGCACCGGTGCGGACAAACGGTAAATCCTGCGCTCCGCTCACACGGCTGTCGAGCTGGGTAACAGTAAGGCTGGAAGCAATAGAAGCCGTAAAGAACGAAATAAGTATAATGGCGGCGAACATCCATACAAAACCAACCACGCGACCGGCAAATGTTCTGGGGGATTTATCTCCATATCCCACCGTTGTCATCGTAACAGCTGCCCACCAGAATCCGCTTCCAATTCCTTCGGCAGATGTACCACCAAACTCGTCTGTGTTGTGTTTTCTTTCGAAGAGCCAGACGAGAAATCCCCAGAAAAACAACATCGCGAGAAGCAGGAATACCACCCAAAGAAACTCAAGTGAAAATACAGCCATTAAAGCATTCAGGAATCCCCTGGGCTGGTATGAAACAGCAATTCCAAGTCCTGTTATAAAAAATGGATGCGAAAAATCTACCATTTCTTCGCGCTCCGCGGTTATGGTCAGCGCCGAGGCCGATGCGCCGAATTCGCCATTAGCAACGCCATCTAACATCCCCTGAATGTCTGTTTCCACAAATGAGTATGTGATACCGAGTTCAGTGGCGATATGGTCCCATAAATCAACCGTTAGTCCGGAAAATGTTCCATCATCATCTTTAATCACAAATGGCGGCACAACTCTGGTACCTACCAAAATCTCATCTTCATCTACAGAATAAGCAGATGATTCAGTACAAAGAAACGTAAACAAAAGTAGTGGTAGTAGTAATAAACGGAGGTTTTTCATAATCGATAATTTTAGGAGCGATAATTAATATTTACAAAACTAAAGGCGTAACTACAACCTTAAGTATAAACAGTTGAATAGTTTAAGGCAAAATTTATGCTCGTTTTTATTTTTAGGCACCGAATCTATGTTTATTCGTTTATTATTACACTTGATTCAATTAGTCAGCCTGCAGCGTTCCGAATATAGACGATCGCAATGTCGGCCTGCATTACAAGCTATGGGTAACCAGTGCAATCGGACATGCAGTATTAGGCCTGTTAACATTACCGAAAAAACAACATATTTATTCTAAGGTTTGGAAGCCATTAAATAAAAGCCCGCCCACCTTTCCCGTTGGCGAACAATTTTAATATCTTTGTGCAGTTTACTTTTATGTGTGGTTTTTGGGTTATGTAATCCCAAATCGTAACAGACTACAGGCGCATAGAAAAAATCGAATTTTAACATCCTAAAACTAACCGATTGAGCGAAATTAACGAAAACGCGTTCAGGAATATCGACCTGAGCAATTACGTGTACAAAAAAAATAATCCGGGGATTAAAACTATTCTGTTTCACACGCTCCTGTTTGTGCTAACATTTGCAAGTGTTGCATTCATGGGTGGTATCTTCTTTGTTGGCCACACCACTGATTTTGATTCTATTTGGGATTTAATTGTATGGGAGGGCGTTCTTTTTGCATTTTTACTGCTTTTGTTCCTTGCCGCCCACGAATTCGGACACTATTTCGCCGCCGTTTATCATAATGTTGCCGCATCGCTGCCCTATTTTATCCCACTACCTTTATCACCCATCGGAACAGTAGGGGCAGTTATAAAAATCAAGGAGCGTGTGTCAGATTCCGTCAAGCTTTTTGATATCGGAATAGCAGGGCCTTTAGTGGGATTTGTGGTTTCTTTGGGGATATTGATTTATGGTTTTGCCACACTGCCGGGGCCTGAATTCCTCAATAACTTTGCCGGTCATGAAGATGTGGTTGCCTATGTTGAAGAGCACGGACATTTCCCCGATGAAATTATAGCTCCTGAAGATTCAGAGATTATTATGTTCGGGGAAACCATCCTTTACACTTTCATGGCCTCTTTTGTAGATAACGCCCCACCAATGTGGGAGATGTATCACTATCCGTTTTTGCTGGCGGGATGGCTCGGATTGTTTTTTACGGCACTCAACCTCATGCCTGTTGGTCAGCTTGATGGCGGACATATTCTTTACGCATTAATCGGCTATAAAAAACACAAAATTATAGCCAGAATATTTTTTGTGGTCCTCATTACACTTGGCGGACTTGCTGCATTGCCACTACTTGAGCTTTTTACCCATGGACTAATGCCCGAAGGATACTCCATCGGCTGGTTTTTATGGGCGCTCTTTTCATTTCTGATTTTCAGAAAAGCGTTTCACAGGCATCCCATATGGACACTCGGTGCCTGGTTTGTTTCTTTATTGGTTACCTCCATCAGCTTTTTGCTTGGAGAGTTTACATTAAACTCAGGCTATGGAGTTTGGCTGTTTTTCGGGCTACTAATTTTGTTTTTTGTGAAAGTTGAACATCCACCCGTTTATTATGAACGAGAACTGGGTACCGTAAGAAAAACGCTGGGATGGATTACCATGATAATTTTCATCCTTTGTATTAGTCCAACACCGTTCTATATTTTGAATTAACCCAAATTACTCACCATTATTGATATTAACGAAGAAGTAACTTTTCCCTTCTTCCACGTCATCAACTGTCAGAATATTCCAGTGACGATGGATATACATATAGCTTAAAAGTGCAAAATCGCCACCGCAGAATGTAGAGTGTGCTAATAGAATTCCGAAAAATAGAGCCCAATAATCCGGGAAAATGAATATCATTATAACTCCAATAGTTGTAATCACAATAAACGGCAATAAAGCTATATATCTGAATGGTTTATAGCCTATGGGAAATTTATCTGCAATAGCGTAAAACGTGAGTTTTTTCCAATGGGCTTTGTAGGTTACCTTTTCTGCTCCTGCAAATTTGTAGGCAATTCCGTGTAACGCTTCATGAAATGGAATTAGAAGAAATGTTAGAGCAAATCCCAGAAATAAGTGGGTAAAGAGTGTTGTGTCAAGGGTACCTACTGCAAATCTAAATCCAATAAGTCCTCCCAATATAACAAGTCCGCCCAGCATAAGATAATTATATGTGTGGGTGTAAATGTTTTTTTTCTTCATCCAAGGCATGATGAAATCAAACAAATTCTCATGTACCAGCGTATCCCTAAGCTTGTATTCCGGTGGAATATTATATTTCTCTACCATTTATGCAATCTTACCTTATATTTTGCAGGTTTTAGAAGACTTTGTAAAACCGTAGTTTAGTCCTTTATTTAGAGCCCGATGCTAAATAACCGATTAATATTGAACAATTATGTAATTATTATCCAATAATAATTTATTACTCAATTAGAATAAGAAAAATTCAAGAAACATTATGAAGTAATAGATGAATTACCACCTATTTTTAGACCAATATTTAAAATGACAACTTAATGACACACAAATGCCGGTTTAATGATACATAATTATTAATACTGAATGAACGTACTTAAAGTCTCAAATATGTATCCCTCTGTCTCAGATCCTTTAGATGGTATTTTTATCAGGGATGAAATACTTGCGCTAAGAAGTAAGGTGAGTGTCACTATTTTAACACCTCGGCTTTGGGTGCCTTTCTTTCATCCTAAGTTTAAGCCTTACAACGAACAATTACCTGTAGATGATTTTGCAAAAGCATTCCGTTATTTCAGCGCACCGGCATGGAAACTTCCAAAAATAGCGGGTAAATCTATAAGCAGGGGGATTACATCTGAGCTGAAAAATCAGCGTCCCGATGTGCTGCATCTTCATGGCGCATTCCCTTGTTCCCTTGCGCTTCCGTATCTCGACCTGAACAGGATTTCAGTTGTGGTTACAATCCACGGTAGCGATTGGTACAAAGCCATTCGGTTTCCCGGCTTAAAAAAGCTTCTGTTAGAATCATTAAGCCTTGCTGATGCGATTGTAACCGTTGGAGATAAGCTCAAAAAAGATATCATAGAGGCAGCACCAAAATTGGGAAAAACGCTTTACAGTATTGCACATGGCATTAAAACGGAACAATTTCCACTTTGTACTGACAAAAAACAGGCTAAACAAAAAGCTGGATTTGACTCAGAAAAAAAGCTGCTGTTTACAGCGGCAAACCGATTACCTGAAAAGGGAATTGATGTGTATTTACGTGCCATTGCTGAGAACCAGGTACTGCGTAATACACTCGTTATTATAGCTGGGAAAAAAGTAGATAGCGATTACGAGAAGTATTTACAGGGAATTATCTCAGAGAATAAATTAAGTAATGTGACATTTTTTGACACCCTCGACAGAGAACAACTGATAACATATTATCATGCGGCTGATGTATATATTCAACCAAGCAGAAGCGAGGGTTTCGGACTTGCCATTTTAGAAGCGGCTTGCACTGGTTGTCCCGTTGTGGCTACAAAATCGGGTGGGCCCGAGCAAACAGTGAATCGGTTTATGGGATTGTTGGCAGAAGCCGATAATCGCGGATCCTTAGCCGAATGCATTCAAAAAATGCTGATTAGTGATGATAAAAATCCTGAGGCTATCAGAAATGAAGTTGTTAAGAGATTCAGCATTGACGAATCCGTAACGAAACTACTGGATTTGTACACCGAAATAGTAAGTAAAAATAACGCGTAAAATGGAAGATATAAAGATTGGAATCATCACTTCATCTGACCGTGCAAGTAGCGGCATTTATAAGGATGTCTCGGGTCCGGCTATTGAAGAGTATTTCAAAAATCGATTGGTGAACCACATTTCATTCGAATACATTTTAATTCCGGATGAACAAAGTGAAATCGAAAATGCACTGATTAAACTGAGTGATGAACACCAATGCTGCCTCATTTGCACAACAGGCGGAACAGGCCCGGCTCTCAGAGATGTTACGCCGGAAGCAACTGAGAGCGTCTGTGAAAAAATGCTACCCGGGTTTGGCGAATCTATGCGTTTTGAGTCATTGAAATTTGTGCCCACCGCCATTCTTTCGCGTCAAACTGCAGGAATTCGGGGAAAATGCCTAATCATTAATCTGCCGGGCAAACCGAAAGCCATTGCCGAATGCCTCGATGCCGTTATAGATGCCATTCCGTATAGCATTGACCTTATTGAAGGGCCCTATCTGGAGTTCAGAGAAGTTTTCGGCCCAGCATTCAGGCCGGGTAAGAAGAAAAAGTAATTACCAGTGTTACGCTTTTACAGGCAGGTTTTTATCTCCAAAAATGCCGCGCCAGGCATCGATTCCACCACTCATATTAAATACTTTTCGGTTTGGAGACACATCCAGAATATCTCTAACTACAAAACTACTTCTGCGTCCACTTGCGCAATACACAATAATATTATTTTCTTCCGGGATGTCTTTCCACCAATCAATTCCGCCTGACTGAGGATGCCATTCACCGCCAATAGTATCGTTTTCTATTTCGGTTTTTTCTCTGATATCAACAACTGTCGTTTGTGTGAGTTGCTTCATCATGTGTGCTTCTTCGGGAGACAATGACGGGACTGACGGAACTTTGACATCGCAGTCGTAATTGTGCTCAATCAATTCTTTAATTTTAGGAGGATTTCCCCTAAGTGGATTATCGGGGTGTTCCCTTAGTGTTATCTGTTTTTCTGAATTGCTTAGTAAATCCCGCATTACCACAACATTTGCAAGCGGTTTCCCCACCCCTGTTAAAATTTTAATTGTTTCAACCGCCTGTAGCATCCCATAATAACCGGGAACCATCCCCAATACGCCGGCTTCGGCGCATGAAGGAATCACTTCATCTTTTGGTGGGTGTGGGAACAAATCACGATAATTCGGGGAACGTCCGGCTTCCCCCATATCATAATTAAACACACTTATTTGTCCTTCGAACCGATGCACGGTTGCAAATACCACCGGTTTATTACAAAAAAATGCCCCGTCGTTTATAAGGTAGCGTGCCGAAAAATTGTCAGTGGCATCAATAATAACATCATATTTTTCAAAAAGGCCGATGGTATTTGAGGGTTCTAATGCGAAAGGATAGTTTTTAACAGTAATATTGGTGTTGAGCTGTTTTATTTTGTGTGCTGCAGCGATAGACTTTGGCTTATTAAGATCAGTAATAGAATACAAAACTTGCCTGTGCAGGTTATTCAATTCAACGACATCCCCATCTATAATTCCGATTGTACCCACACCGGCAAGTGACAAGTATTGAAGTGCAGGACAACCGAGTCCACCCGCACCAACTACCAAAACAGAGGATTCACGAAGCTTATTTTGAGCAATCTCTCCAAAGCCCGGCAATGTAATGTGCCTGGCATAAAATTCTCGTTCAAAATCAGAAAGTGGCATCAGTAGCACCTTTTTTCTTCTTCTGTGATTTCTTTTTTTCTGATGTATCCAGGCTTTCGAGCCAGTTTTTCCAAACTTTGTTTGGGTTAAACATCAGCGTTACAGTTCCCAGTAAAACTCCAGCACATTTCAAAATGGCATCGAGACGAAGAAAATTTCTGTGTGGTAGAATTAATTGCGACATCTCCGCGAACAGAGCAAAGGCCATCCCGAGAAACAGCCACCCCATAGTATGAAAAAGGAACCGGTATTTAGGCATCCCCTCAGGATATCCCTCATAAATAATAATCCAGGCGATAATCATCCAAGGGATGAACATGAGCACGCTGAAAATATTGCTGATGGTAACTTGCCCGATTATCGGCTCCCCCCATCCCCACATATAAAAAATATCTACAGGAACGATGTGCAGTACAAAAATCACAAATAGATATGTAAGCAGCAGCCTGAGGTTATAGAAAATCCGGAAACGGTTCAGAAGTTTTATCATAAATTATTTATCGGCGACAAGTCGACTTAAATAAAGGCCATAACCGCTCTTTTTAAGTGGTTCTGCCAAATTCAGCAATTGCTCAGTATCGATGTAGCCCATACGATACGCTACTTCTTCAATACAGCCGATCTTGTAACCCTGACGTTCTTCTATAACCTGTACAAACTGTCCGGCCTGCATGAGCGAGTTAACTGTTCCGGTATCGAGCCATGCTGTACCTCTGCCGAGAATGCCGACTTTTAACTGTCCACGCCTCAGATACTCCATATTTACATCGGTAATTTCGAGTTCACCGCGTTTTGATGGTTTTA
Organism: Balneolales bacterium; assembly: GCA_007125355.1. Taxonomy (GTDB): domain Bacteria; phylum Bacteroidota; class Rhodothermia; order Balneolales; family Cyclonatronaceae; genus SLDG01. The sequence continues at coordinate 10,246 of SLDG01000290.1, forward strand.
AATTCGCTGCGATATCGAGTACCTGATTATCGTAAAAATAAATACCCGGTACAGCGTAGCTCGATTTTGGCTTTTCAGGCTTTTCTTCAATGCTAATGGCATTCAAATCGTCATCGAATTCCACCACGCCGTAGCGCTCAGGATCCATTACTTTATATGCATATACCACACCGCCATCGGGGGCATGGTGACTTTGCAACAGTTTTGCCAGGCCTTGTCCATAAAAGATGTTATCCCCAAGAATAAGCGCTACTTTATCATTTCCGACAAAATCATGGCCAATGGTGAAAGCCTGCGCGAGGCCTTTTGGTTCGGGCTGTACAGCGTAAGAAAAACTGCATCCCAAAGAAGAACCATCCCCAAGTAACCGCTCGAAATTGCCTGTATCTTCCGGGGTAGAGATTATCAGAAATTCCCGTATCCCCGCCAGCATAAGTACTGAAAGCGGGTAGTAAATCATGGGTTTGTCGTAAACCGGAATCAGCTGTTTACTAACGGCAAGCGTCATTGGATGTAAACGGGTTCCGGCGCCGCCGGCGAGAATGATACCCTTCATAATAAATTGGTATTTAGTTTAGTGATTATTTTTTCGATGTGGAGTCAGCTCCGGTTATTATGATATGAACCCTGCCGATGCAGTCAGGCAGGCACAAAGTCACGAAGGCTCGAAGTTTAAAAAAATTAAAACACTGATTTTTTTTCATCAAAATGAAATTTGTCGGCCTAATTATATGGTATATCTTTAATCGGATTGAAGTTAATGTTGACTCTAAAATAAGAATAATTAGGCTGTTTTGAATGCCGGTTCAGAATATCTTTCTGATGAGGTTTATTACTACGGTAAGCACAATACTGATGATAATCATGGTTACAATGGGGAAATAAAACCGAGTTCGTTCGCCTTCTATGCGGATATCACCGGGCAAGCGGCCGAGCCAGCCCAATTTATCTCCAAACAGGAATAAAATTATCCCCGCTAAAACAATAAGCAGGCCAATTACAATAAGTATTCGTCCGAATTCAGGCATGGTGTTTTCTATTGGAACATCTTTTAAGAACGTTTTAAAAAATTGAGCGTCTAACTAAGAGCAACACAGACAACACTAATATAAAAATAAGACTATGAAACAGTTAATAATTTATGTATCCGCTTTGTTTCTTACAATCATGGCTGTAGAATTACAGGCTCAACAAAGAGATATGCAAGCAGGCATGAATGCAGGACCGGGTTTGCAAATCGGCTTGTTATATAGTGATGACTTTAATCTCACTGATGATCAAAAAATGGCGATTGGGCGTCTCGTTAATGAGCACAGAACAGAACTAAGGGCAGAACGAGGAAACAGACAGCGTGGCGCGCGATTTGAACATCGCACTGAACTGCACGAAAATATCCTCGGCATTTTAACACCACAGCAGCGCACTATTTATGAAGAGAGGATGAAAGAAGTACAAGAGAACAGAGAAACAGCCCATCGATTCAGAATGCTGGCTCAGGCTGACTTAATTTCTGAGGAAGCAAGGTTAAATCCTGACCAAAAAGCCAAGGTCATGGAAGTAGTTTCTGCCCACATGAAAGAAACCGCAAAATACAGACAGGAAAATCGCAGGGCAGCAGTAAGGCCGGATGTTGACACCCAAATTGAGCGTCTCGAAACACGACGGGACTTTATGAACTCCCTGAAGGAACTGATGACAGAAGAGCAATATGAAGTTTGGGAAAAAGAATGGTTCTCTGCAGCACGCGGACCACAAATGAACAGGCGCAACATCGAACGTCGTGATGAGCGACGCGAAAGGCCAATGAGACAGCAAAGACAAAGAAACTGACCAAATTGGTCGGGCTACATGTTAGATTGGGATAGGCCGGAGAGCTACCGGCTTATCCCTTTTTGAACTAACCCCGAAATTATGTAAGATGGAAGCTGTACTTCGATTAGAAGAAACCATACAAATCCCCGATTTTTCCTTCGTAATGCATGCCGTTAATATGCAATCTGTAGCTGGTTCCGAGACGGAAACAACATCTCCGGAAAAGTTACTTAAAGATAATTTAGAGGCGTACTACCCGCGCATTTACCGGGCTGTGGCTGCCTACACAAACGGCACTGGGCTCGATCCGGCTGATATTACACAGGATACATTCCTGAAAGCATTCCGCAAAGCCGATACGTTTCAGGGATCGTCGTCGGTATATACGTGGTTATTTCGCATAGCAAGAAATACCTGTATTGATGCCATGCGAAAACTGAAATCAGTGACGGGTACAGTAATAGATTCGAATTTTGACGAACGTTTATATGAGCAGGAATCAGAACAGGAACCATTTGAGCAGAGAGAAGAAAACAAACTGCTGCGACAGGCACTTTCTTTGCTTGATGAAGAGCTAAAAATGCTCATCATACTGAAAGATTTACAGGGGATGAAATACCACGAGATTTCTGAAGTGATGGATTTGAACGAGGGAACCGTAAAAAGCAGGCTATTCAGAGCCCGGCTTCAACTTAAGCAGGAAATGATAAAACTTGGATACAGGCCATGAAAGAAGAATATCTACATATTAAAATTACCGAAGCCATTGATGGCACTTTGAGTAGTTATGAGCTCAAGCAGTTGGAAGCCGAACTCGAGAAGTATCCCGAGTTGAAGGAAGCGCACGAGCTGCTAAAGGACAAGCCAGATATTAAGCAAGCTTTTCCTTTAACAGAACCTGATCCACATGATTTAAACAAGCTTCGGGATAAAATGCTTGAAGAAACAGGGTATGTTTACCCCCAATGGCTTCCCGCTTATCTTACAGCGGCGGCTGTGGTATTGATTGTCCTCGCCGGAATTATTCGGTTTGAAGTCCGCACTGCACCTGTTGATGATGCTCAGGCTCACGAATGGCTGCACGAATCCAACGAATTGCTTGCCTGGAATGAATCGGATTTTATTTTATTGCCGGAACTGGAAGAAAATGGACAAGATTAGATTAATCCTAAATGACTTTAAAATATAAAGCTGATAACGTTTTAAGAACATGAACAAATCAACCTTAATGATAACTGCCGGTTTTTTGCTGACATTTTTGATTGGCGGTTTCACCGGATACCTGATAGGCAGCTCTCCTGCTGAGTCTGAGCAAACAGAAGTTCGTTCCGAAACGGACCAAAGAAACGGCAATCAGCGGGGCGAAAGAATGCGTGTATGGATTTCGAATGAACTTGGATTGGAAGAGCATCAGCAGGAGGAATTTTTCGAGTTGGTTACAAAAAATCGCAGACAGATGCAGCGGATTTTGCGTGAATCACAAGCAAGGGCAAATGAAAAAATGGACGCTCATGCCGACTCACTTTTGAAAGATCTCGAACAGATTTTAACGACTGAACAGATGGGAATCTACAAAGAGCGTTTCAGCAGAGAAGCGATGATTGAGCGGCAGAGGCAAAGAAACCAACAGGAAAGACAGAGAAGGCAACAGAGACAGGACAGGTAGTAAACAGCAGAATTAACTCTCAGCTTTCAGCGCCGAAAGTATAGTTGGCGTTACATCTAAAATCGATTCGGCATGATTGAAATGATGCGCCAATGGACCAAAAGCAAATAATGGAACCGGGTTTCTTGTATGCGTTTTGATTGAAAGGTTTTCAATATTTCCGTGATCACTGCTAAGAATAAACGTGTGGCGGCCAAGTTTATCTATAAGGGGCAGTAAAACCTGATCGAGCCTTTGCAGTACATCTTGTGCAAAATCGGGGTCGCGATCGTGGCCGGCTTTATCGGTTAGATAATATTCAAATAAAATCAGGTCGTGTTCTTCAGCCAAATCTGTTATGATTTCGGCGATATCTTCTCCTTTTCTTTTTGGAAGCACGATTCCGAGCTTTTCCCTCCAATAATCACCAAAAAACTCAGCGGTTACCGCCTTGCCTTGTCTGACATCTTCTGTTGATAGTAGCTGTAACCCGGCACTTTGCGCCATTAAGGTCGTGCAGCTCCAACGGTTTCTTGCTTTTGAACGTTCGAAAAAGATTGGCGGATACGCATTCAAAAAGGCGGGTCGTAAATCACTCTCAATACACTTGTGGAAGATGCTGTCTTTCTTCAAAAATGGCTTTATTCCGGAATGGGGAAATGGCCCGAAATGCTTTCCTAAATGTTGGGATGCGTTTATCCCCGTAAATAAAGCCGTTTGTCCCGTTCCGCTTTGTGGCAGTCCTTCCACATCAAGACAGGCATCCAAACCTTTAAAAACTAGTCTTTCTTTAGATATCGGCTGTGCGGTTTCATCCAAGAAATCAGCTTCCGAAAGACGTTGCAAAGATGAATAAGGGCGATTACTGAATGGATTTTCTTTCCCTCGTTTTCCTATTCCAATTCCATCAATAAAAAAGAAAATGATGGCCATGGTGCTACTTGTCAAGGATGATGGTAACCGGGCCGTCATTGAGCAACCTGACATCCATCATAGCTGCAAAAACTCCGGTTTGGATGTCAAGACCGCTGTTTTTTTTAAGGTAATCAACAAACTTTTCGTACATGGTTTCGGCCATATCCGGGGGCGCGGACTCTATAAAACTCGGACGTGTTCCCTTGCGCACATCTCCGTACAGCGTAAATTGAGAAACCACTAAAATGCCGCCGTTTATGTCGGTCACAGAGCGGTTCATCTTCCCTTCTTCATCAGAAAAAATACGCAACTTGCAAATTTTATCGGCTATCCAGCGCATTTGTTCTTCCGTATCGTTTTGATGGATTCCCAATAACACCAAAACTCCGTGCCCAATTTCGCCTGTAATTTCTCCATCTACCGTTACCGATGCCTCCGAAACTCTCTGTACTACTGCTCTCATGTCTTCTGAAGTATTTAAATGAGTAAAATCTGTGTCGAAAGGTATATAAGCCATCCTAAATAACAAAATTGAAATGGGAATGGGATTGAATATTGAGTATTGAACCTGCCTGACTGCGTCGGCAGGCAGGTATTGGCTAATTTACTATCCTGAGTTTGACAATTTTGGTTTTTATTGTCATTTCGAGGGTACGTGAGTGCCACGATTTAGAAGAGTGCCATAAAGCTTCTTGCCCTAAATTTGCAACGCATACCCGAGAAATCTCCCAAGTTCGCCATGGCAAGATTCTTTCAAAATTCACTTTGGGGGGATTTCTCCCGCATGCATTGAGATAGCGATGGTGGTAGTCGTAAATCAGTGATTTACTATTGGAGTAAACCTGCGTTCGAAATGACAATAGGAAAAACTTGTAATTTATCGTAGAGTGATATATTTTTATTGAAAATCAATAAATAATTTCCCTAATTCAATAAGTATAAATTATGAAACAGAACATTTTATTCAGAATTTTCCATTGGTTTCTGAACATCACACTCGTAATTGTGGCGTTGGGCGCAGTGGGGTTGGTCGTTTTGGGATTTTTAACATCCGGTAATCCCCTGCCCGATACTGAAAAGCTAAAAGGTGTAACTTCCCTTAATTTCAAAACCACCCATAACAACAAACATTTTTTCTATGAATACAGAACTAAAGAAGACGGTAACTACGAAGAGCATTTTTATTTCGTGAATCCAAGACAGCTCTACAGTTTTGAGGCCTCAGACTCACTCATGGCTTCATTCAAAATTCGTGATGAAGAACAGAGCAGTGACAAAAGTATACTCGGAGGATTCATGCAATTTCAAAAAAGCGTATATAAAGAGAGTGTAGAGCTGCCACTGAGGCTTGGGCATCCGGGATATCCCATTAGCCGCGAGCAGTTTGTCAGCAGTTTTAGATTCTTATTTTGGTCATATTTATTCCACGGCGCGTTCATATTTGCTTTCTTCTGGTTTCTGCGAAAATTTGTACTCGGGTTACGGGAAAACAATTTCTTTACTGACAAAAACTTCTCTTACCTGAGAAACACCGCTTATGTGCTCATGGTATATCCCTTCGCCGCAGCACTTTGGAACCACTTAGGCAGAATTGAGCCTCAGGTAACATACGGAGGAGATATTTTTTCAATTTCCACTCCTGAGTTTGGTTTTAGCTTTCTCGTATTCGGGATTATCCTTTTGATTGTGGCTGTAGTATTTCAGCAGGGTGTTGAACTTCAAAAAGAACAGGAGTTAACGATCTGATGGCTATTATTGTAAATCTTGATGTAATGCTGGCGCGACGCAAAATGTCGCTGACTGAACTTTCCGAAAAAGTAGGCATAACAATGGCAAACCTATCCATTTTAAAAAGCAACAAGGCCAAAGCTATTCGCTTCACCACACTCGAAGCCATCTGCGAAGCCTTAGACTGCCAACCGGGTGATTTGCTGGAGTTTTCGGAAGAGGA